>JAUUWD010000192.1 GCA_030589225.1 Desulfobacteraceae bacterium
GTTATGTGTATGATCCTGAGGAGGGAGATCCGGATAACGGTGTAGAGGCCGGAACCACATTTGAAAATATTCCCGATGACTGGACCTGCCCCGTATGTGGAGCATCCAAGGATCAGTTTGAGAAGGAATAAGCAAGGGGGATTGAGGGGGATTTTTCACCTCCCCCTGGACTTGGACTTTGCCTCGACCTCCTAACCCTTGTAGGGGGCCGCCGCCATTGAGAAGGAAGAACTATATATTAAACGGTGCATTGCGGATGGTAAGGCAAAAATTCAGGCTCATCCTTTTGTTATCGGTTTTCCTTTTATTTTCATACTCAGGAGATCATGTGTACCCTGCTGACGCAATAGAGAAAAGGGCTTCAAATCGTTGGCTTGATGAAAAGAGCCCGTACCTCCTACAGCATGCCGGAAACCCGGTGAATTGGTTTCCCTGGGGCGAGGAGGCTTTCCGCAAAGCCAGGAAAGAGAACAAACCCATCTTCCTTTCCATTGGATATGCCACGTGCCACTGGTGTCACGTGATGGCTCACGAGTCGTTTGAAGATGAAGAGGTTGCCCGGATCCTGAATCAAAATTTTATCGCCATAAAAGTAGACCGTGAAGAACGCCCGGATGTGGACCAGATTTACATGTCCGTGTGTCAGGCTATGACAGGGCGCGGGGGATGGCCCCTCTCCATTTTCATGACTGCCGAGGGCAAAGCGTTCTTTGCAGGCACCTATTTCCCAAAGTCGAGCCGGATGGGAATGACCGGTTTCATGGATCTACTAAGCCAGATCGCTTCAATCTGGCAAAACGACCGGCAGAAGATCCTGAAGGCGAGCGAAGAAATTACTCAGGCCATTAAGTCCTCTAATGAAGGTAGGCCAGGCCATGCTGTAGGCTCTGACACCTTGAAGAAGGCCTACGAACAGCTTACGAGGGCCTTTGATCCGAACTGGGGCGGATTTGGCGCTTCACCCAAATTCCCAACGCCACATAACCTCACCTTTCTTCTGAGATGGCACAAACGGAGCTTCGACCCATCAGCTCTAAAAATGGTAGAAAAGACCCTTGATGCCATGCGTAGAGGCGGCATTTTTGACCAGATCGGGCTGGGCTTTCACCGCTATTCAGTGGACAGGGAATGGCTTGTCCCGCACTTTGAGAAGATGCTTTACGATCAAGCCTTGCTAACCATGGCCTACACAGAGGCTTATCAGACAACAGGAAAAGCAAAATTTGGCCAGGTAGTGCGTGAAATACTCACCTATGTGTTGCGCGATATGACCGCCCCCGAGGGTGGTTTCTATTGTGCAGAAGATGCTGACAGCGAGGGCAAAGAAGGGTTATTCTATGTCTGGACTCCCAGGGAGGTGAAAAAACATTTGGGAGACAGGCTCGGTGATCTCTTCTGCCGTTTTTATGATATCAGCGATGCCGGTAATTTTGAAGATGGCCGCAGCATTCCCCATATCCCGGTAGATCCAGAGACCTTTGCCAAGAAAGAAGGTATGGGCCTGAAAGAGCTTGAAACCGTTTTAGAAGACGCAAGACAGAAGCTTTTTATGGTCCGGGAAAAACGAATCCATCCTTTAAAGGATGACAAGATACTCACTGCATGGAATGGTCTTATGATCGCTGCCCTTGCAAAAGCCTCCCAGGCACTTAGGGATCAAGCGTATGCTGACGCAGCCCGAAAGGCGGCTGACTTTATCTTAAAAAATCTCAAGACAGCTGATGGCAGGCTGCTGCGCAGGTACAGGCAGGGAGATGCAGCATACCCAGGATACCTGGATGATTACGCCTTCCTGGTGTGGGGTTTAATCGAATTGTATGAAGCTACCTTTGACATCTCGTATCTTGAACAAGCTGTTGCCATGAATAAGGAAATGATAGATATTTTCTGGGATAAGCAAGGTGGGGGGCTTTATTTCACGGGAAAAGGCAACGAACTCCTTGTCATGCAGAACAAAGAGATATACGATGGGGCCCTCCCTTCAGGCAATTCAGTTGCAGCGCTTAACTTTTTGCGCCTGGGTCGCATGACGGGAAACATCGGCTTAGAGCAAAAATATGAGCAATTAATCCGGCATTTTTCCGCCCAGGTTACGGAGCACCCCATAGCTCATACTCAACTACTGGCGGCCCTTGATTTTGTGGTCGGCCCGAGCAGGGAAATCGTTATTGCCGGTGACCCAACACTTGATGACACTCAAACCATGATTAATGCCATTTATAGAAAATTTCTACCCAATAAGGTTTTACTGTTTCGGCCCCAAGGATTGGGGGGTAAAAGGCTTGCCGGGTTATCCCCCTATACGGAATTCATGGCCCCGGTGAATCATAAACCCACTGTTTTCGTCTGCGAGCAATATGCCTGCCAGGCACCGATTACGGGCGTCGGTCAATTGGAGACTGCCCTCGAGCAATGAAGGAAAGGAATTGAGTCAAGGTTTGTTCTTGGATGACAGGGAAGCCCGCGTATTAAAGGAAATACCAGTATTCTCCTTTCGTCCTTTCTCGCTGAGGCAGAAAGACTTGGTGCCCACACACAAAATCTGGATGTGGCGCGCATGAATATCTCCCCCTGCCAGGAATGTGGAACCTGTGAAAAAAAGGGGTTTTGTCCCATTGATGATGATATGCAGCAGGTCTATCCATTGCTTCGTGAAGCAGACATCATCGTAATGGCAACACCCAGTTTCTTGTATGGCCCTACGGCCCAGATGAAGGCCCGCGTTGACCGGTCTCAAGCCCTGTGGTCCCTGAGATATGTATTCAGGCTCATGGATCCGGGCAGAAAGTGGCGGCAAGGGTTTCTATTATCAGTGGGGGCCACAAAGGGGAAAAATCTCTTCGAAGGCACTGTCCTTATGGCCAAATATTTCTTTGACGCGGTTGGAGCGAGTTTTGACGGAGCTCTCACATACAAACAGATTGAAGGACCAAAAGACATAAAAAAACACCCCACTGCCCTCAATGAAGTAAAAGAAAAGGCTAGGGCCCTTGTGACACCCTTTCTGAACAGAACAAAGATCCTCTTTGTCTGCACGGAAAATGCCTGCCGCAGCCACATGCCAAGTGCCTTTGCCCAATACCATGGTGGGGATAAGATCGAGGTTGATAGCGCAGGGAGTGCGCCGGCAAACGAGGTAAATCAGCTAATGGAAAAGGCTATGAAGGAAAAGGGTATTGACATGGCCTATCGCAAACCAAAATCTATTGAGGAAGCTGCTCCCTTTGGAAAACCAGACTTGATCGTATCAATGGGCTGTAAAGATGTGTGCCCCCAATTTCCGGGTGTACCAAATGAGGAATGGAACGTGCCAGACCCTTCTGGAAAATCAATTGAATTCATGCGCAAGATCAGAGACGATATTGAAGAAAGGGTAAGAAAACTGATCGAAAATTTGAAATTTGGAACTCAATATATAAAAGACCTTAATAAAAAAGAGCAGTAAATATGGCGATATGGAGTTCCGCTAATTACAGCGGAACCGTATCGGTTACTTTCAACCGGAGGTATATAATGAAAAATAAGAAATATACAATCAAGACAACATGCCCTCAATGTGGATGCAGCGCAGTTTCTCACCTTAGTGATGAGGAAATCAGGGAAAAATTCGGTGATGTTCCAAACATTGAGATGGATTGCCATGAATGTATGCTGAAATACGAAACTCCAGTTAAAGAAGCCTGCCCTGAATGGGATAAAGATTGCAAAATGAAAGAGTAGATACGAGAATAGGTAAAAAAATTTAAAAGAAATGGACGAAAAGACCACCCTGATCGGTTGAGTGATGCTCAATTGAGGTAATGGAGTTAGTATTGACGGCTGACCCAAATGAAAAAACCAAATGCCCGGATTGCTATCAGTGCCAGATGTGCAACAAGAACCGATGTCGCCTCTGCCAGAAAAGCGTCCATACACATGCTCCAGTTGAATTGGGCACGGCTTTCACCCACGGTCAATATTTGGAGTGGAAAAGAAAAAAAGAGGAGGTTAGGAATGGATAATTCAGTAAAGATATACTCACTTAGCACCTGCAGTCATTGTAGGGCAACCAAGACGTTCCTGGATGAATGCCATGTCAAGTATGATTTTACGGATGTGGACTTGCTTGAAGGAGACGAAAGGACCGCCATCATCGAAGACGTGAAAAAAATGAATCCAAATTGCTCTTTTCCTACAATTATCATTGGTGATAAGGTCATTGTGGGATATAAAGAAGATGAGATTAAGGAGGCACTTGGGTTATGAACGAAGCAGAAAAATTATATGAAACCCTAAAAAAAGTCCAGGAACCAAAAGGCTACTTTTTTAGCAAGGACAGCAAAAGGGTCTTTGAACTCCTGGATGCCCTTCTTGTAAACAAAAAGCGTTACGGCTATATGTCGTGTCCATGCAGGCTGTCATCAGGCGATCGCAAAACGGATCAGGATATCCTCTGTCCATGTGTATACAGAGAAGCCGATGTAAAGGAGTATGGAAGCTGTTATTGTAACCTTTATGTCTCAAAAGATTGGAACGAGGAAAAGATTCCCCATAAATATATACCGGAAAAGAGGACACCTCCCTTTTAGGCCTCGCTCCTCCTTATAAAAATCTCCAGGCGCTCAACGCCAAGAGACAATACAAGACTCAATATCAGATACAACACCGCAATGGTGATCCAGACCTCAAAAATGAGATATGTGGCAGACATCAGCTCCATTCCCTGAAACGTCAGTTCCTGGATCGAAATAACCGAAACA
>JAUUWD010000114.1 GCA_030589225.1 Desulfobacteraceae bacterium
AAAGTTGATTGGCAAATTCCAAGTTGTACAAGGGAACTGGAAAGCCACAACCCTTCACTTCAGCCCTGCCTTGCGCAGGCCTTCAACAAAGTGTTCCATATCCTTTTTGTCCTTATAAGGAATCTGTTGTATTCCCTCAACAGAAAAATGGGGTACCAGCCTCAGGATTTCTTCTGCCTCGGCCCGGGCATATACAAGCTTTCCCAAATAAGCATAACTGGCAACCAGGTAATAGTGCGCAGAAAAAAAATCAGGGTTTATGAGAAGGGCCTTTTTCAGGGCTGAAATGGCTTCCTCATACATATTCATCTGGAAATAAGCCTGACCCAGGTAAAACGAATACCACTCTGGATAATTGGGGTTCAGGTGCATCGCATTCTTTATTAGCCTAATGGCCTCCTCCGATTTCCCTGCATACATCAAAATACCTCCAAGGGACGCAAGAGCATCACCACTATTAGGATTAAGGGCGATGGCCCTTTCAACCTCGGAAATGGCCTGCTCATGTTGCCTATTCCAGATATAGGCATGGCCCAACAGGAGATGGCATTCAGGCAGGGATCCATCTAAGGACACGGCCTTTTTCGCCAGTTCAAGAGCCTCCTTCAGGGTCTGGGGATCCTGACTCCATCCCTGAATCCACATCATCAGCTTAGTCCAGACCAGGCCTGAGCAAGCGGACACATACCCAGGGTCAAGTTCAATTGCCTGTTCAAACATCTCCTTTGCAAGGATGTTTGCCTCTTTTGAGTTACGTCGAAAGTACGCCCAACCGCGCAGTGCAAGGTCATAAGCGCCAAGGTTCTCGGTATCTCTTTTCAAAAGACGTTCTTCTTCACCTTCTATCAGCTTCACAGAAAGGGCCTTTACTATCTTCCCTGTCACTTCGTCTTGCAAAGAAAAAATGTCCTTCAGCTCCCGGTCATATTTCTCTGCCCACAGATGATAGCCCGTTGTGGCATCTATTAACTGGGCTGTAATCCTCATCCTGTCCCCTGCCTTGCGCACACTTCCTTCCAATACATATCGAACCCCCAATTCCTCACCTACCTGTTTAGGTTTCACGGTCTTTCCTTTGTAAATAAACACCGCGTTGCGGGCAATAACGGATAACCCTGAAATCCTGGACAGATTTGTGATCAGATCCTCTGTTATCCCATCGCTGAAATATTCCTGCTCAGGATCGTCACTCATATTGATAAACGGCATTACGGCAATAGAGGGTTTTTCGGACAATTGAATGGGCGCGGGTTGCACTGAGGAAACCGGGGGCACCGGAGCAGTAGGACTAAAGTGAAATTTCCAGAACGCCACAACGACGGCTCCCACAATCAGGAGCGAAAGAAAAGCCAAATGCACCCTTCTCCGATGTCTCGGGGCGTCTCTTCTATCTTTAAACACAAGAGTGCCAGCAGCTTTAGGCTCCATCAAAACACGATAAACACGCACCGGCTCTGAGATATTTTTAACCGTTTGCTCTCCAAGGTACTCATATCCAACGGCCAGCTTGTTCTTGACCTGATCATAAGCAGTTCCGGAGACAAAAATACCACCAGCGTCGGCCAGCCCCTCAAGCCTGGCCGCAATATTCACCCCATCACCGTAGATTTTCTCCCCTTCCTGGATTACGTCCCCAAGATTAATCCCTATGCGGAACACCATCCTGCGATTATCGGGTAATTCTGCATTCCTGGTCTGAAGTTCCTTTTGTATCTTCACGGCACATTCTACAGCATCCACCACACTGGCAAACTCCGCCAAAAGGTTATCCCCCGGAGAGTCCACCACTCGACCATGATGGTGCCCGATGAGCCCGTTCATCACCTCCCGGTATGCCTCTAAAGTGCGTATGGTGGCCACCTCATTGTCACCCATAAGACGGCTGTAACCCTTGACGTCGGCACTGAGAATGGCGCTTAGTTTTCGATTAACGCTTTGTGAGTTCATTGGATTTCGGTTGGTTGTATAATTTCACAGACACTATTTAGGCTGGCTTCTCAAAACCCCCAAGTATGGAAAAAAACAATACAATGATTAGCGCTTGAATGAGCCAGCCGATCAAACAGACACCTACAGCGCGAAATGTACTTTTATAGTCAAGGGCCTGCCTCACTGCGACAACCATGGCCACTAACATCCAGATTCCGGCGATTAGAAAGACTATCCAGGCCAGACCGGGGATAATACCCAGGATCCGAATCAAACCGGGAGAGCTGGAAAAGCCGATCGTTCGTAACAATTCACCGTAATCTGCTCTGGTCTGCGGCTCGGGAAGAATCTTTGTGCCAACAATATAGGTGACAAAGGCCCAGACATACCATGAGATCATGGCTATAGCTGTGCCCCAAATTAGGCCGCTTACCCCTCCTTTTCCAAGTGAGCCTAATCCGCCAGCAATGCTTGCGAGCACGACAATCACCATGGCCTGAACCATTGCCCCCTTGTCAGCCTCAACTTCCTCATACAGTTTGACATCCAGCTTGGCAGCACGGATGATGCGATCTTTAAAGCTTGACATTTTTTCCTCCTAATTTTTCGATCTGTGCGGTTAGATGTAACTCAATGAAATTTACCATGTCGTAGGGTGGGTTGAGTGATAATAATCCGATGGGTTTCTGAACGAAAACCTCGAAATATAGTTTTCCAGCTTTACTATAAAATTTAGAACCCACTGAAATTGCTTTCTTTTTTGAATCCAAAATCCGTAATCCAAAATCGTGCTTTAACGGAGTTTTCGTTCAGACACTAAATATCCACCGATGTCTCTAACTTCTCTTCTCTATCAAATCTCTCCATCGCAAGCTGAATAAGCCTGTGTATCAATTCTGAATATGAAATACCACTGGCCTCCCAGAGTTTTGGATACATGCTGATTTTTGTGAACCCCGGGATTGTATTAATTTCATTAATAACGATTTCACCATTTTCTTTCAAAAAGAGATCAACGCGGGCCATACCTTCACAGCAAAGCACCTTGAAAGTTTGAATGGCATAATCTTGAACCTCTTTTACAATATTCTCAGGAAGCTTTGCAGGAACGTCTAATTTGGCTCCGTCTTCATCTATATATTTTGCTCTGTAAGAATAAAAATCATCTTGTGGTAGAATCTCCCCTGGCAAAGACGCAATTGGATCATCATTTCCCAGAACAGAACATTCAATCTCCCGTCCTTCAATAAATTCTTCAATGACAATTTTATTGTCATATTTAAAAGCATCATTGACAGCGTCCTCAAATTGTTCCCTGTCGTTGACTTTATTAATTCCCACAGAGGAACCAAGATTAGCCGGCTTAACAAATAATGGCAGACCCAATTGATTTTCTGCTTCATTGAAATCAATTTTATTAAATGACGCCCGATCAAAGACCATAAATCTGGCAATAGATATCCCGGCATCTCTGAGCAGCCGTTTCGCAACATCCTTGTCCATACTAACTGCAGAACCTAAAACGCCAGAGCCTACAAATGGGACGTTTGCCAGTTTCATTAGGCCCTGAATAGTGCCGTCTTCGCCAAATGGTCCATGAATAACAGGAAAGATCACATCAACTGGTGCCGTGGATCCGTGGCTCGTAAGGCTAATGAGTTGCTCTGACCTTTTCCCAGGCGCCAGGGCCAGGTTGTCACTTACCTTGTCTAATTTGATCAGCTTAGGATTATCTGCATTTAAAAGAAACCTTGAGGCGTCAGTCAAATGCCATTGTCCTTCTTTGTCAACGGCTATCATAACCACTTCGTATTTTTCACGGTCAATAGCCTCAACAATGCTTTTTGCTGACTGAAGGGAAACTTCATGCTCTGCTGATTTGCCTCCAAATAGAATTCCTACCCGAATTTTGTTTGCCAATTTCTTGACCTCCATAAAATGATTTTGCTTCGCTCACCTGTTTTTTCCCTGTGCCCTAAGCCTTATGCCTTGCGCCTCAAACAATCGGGCATATCCGTCCTGATTCTTTTATATCATGATATCAGGAAATGGACAGGATTTCCTTTAGTCTTTTTGCATTTTTTATGGCAAAGCCTTGAAAGTCATTATCAAAATAGACGTAGGTTTCCATGCCCCAGTTTTTGATCTTTAGTGCCCATTCCTGAAGCTCCTCCTCTGAGTATTCTGAGGCGTAAAGCTTTATTGATCCATGGAGCCGGATATATAAAAAATCAGCAGTTACCACTTCGTGGTAGGGGTATCTCCCTGCCGTATCTGAAAGGCAGAAGGAGATATTATGGTCTTTTAGGATTTCAAAAACCTGGATATCAATCCACGAGGGATGACGTATTTCGAGGACATTTTGATGATTAGTCTTTATATTTTCGCAAAAGGAGGTAAAAAGCTCCTTGTCAAAACGGAGGCTCGGTGGGAGTTGAAAGAGAACCGGGCCCTGTTTTTCTTTCAATCTGTCTACCGAGTTGTATAGGCGTTCAAGGGGTTCTTTTGAATCCTTCAGGCGTTTGGTATGGGTGATAAATTTGCTTGCCTTAACAGCCCAGAGAAAGTTTGCCGGGGTTTTTTCGTACCAGTTATCAAAAGTCTCTGGCTTTGGAAGCCTATAAAAGGTGGCATTTACTTCAACGGTATCAAAGTGATTCGCATAAAAATCCAGCCACTTAGAAACCGCAACCTTTGGAGGGTAAAAAATCTCCTTCCAATGCTTGTAATTCCATCCTGAGGTTCCTATTCTCCATTTCGTTGCTGTGTCCATATGTAAGAGGCGCAAGGCGTAAGGCTCAGGGCCTAAGGTTGTCGCATACCATTCAGATTTCGATATAATGAAATTTTGTTACAGAAGTCAAGGGGCTTCGGCAATTCTAATTCTGTTTCAGGCATACTTTCTCCATGTCTTAACCCAGGTTGGGAGGATGTGTTGATCTCTTTTCCGGTTTTCGTTGAATCTACCTCTGGAATCTGTTAAATGGAGATGGGCTTAGGGGCTTCGCCCCAATTGGAATAGTTGAATGTACGAGACAAAAAAACCAAGGCTTAAAAACTCGTTTAATTTCAAAAAGTTGTAGCATTTCCGATATATTAATAAATTGCACTCATGGAGGATTTGAGAATGAAGAAGGTAGGAATTATTGGCGCAGGAAACATGGGAAGCGGGATTGTTCAAAAAACGGCCCAGGAGGGCCTTTCTGTCGTTATGATGGATATTAAACCTGAATTCGTTGATAAGGGGTTAAGCAACATCCAAACAACCCTAAAGGAGGCTGTGGAACGTAAACTCTTTAAGCCCGAACAGGTAGACGATATTCTGTCCCGCATTCAAGGCACAACAGATCTGGGCGATACAAAAGACTGTGACCTTGTAATAGAGGCTGTCTTTGAGGACATGGAGGTAAAGAAAGACCTTTTCGTAAGGTTAGATGAAATATGCAAGCCCGAAACAATTCTTGCCACAAACACCTCTTCCTTCTCAGTGGAAGAGTTAGCCCAGGCCACAGGACGGCCGGACCGTTTTGTGGGCCTTCACTTCTTCTACCACCCAGCAAAAAACCGGCTTCTTGAAATCATTCCAGGGCCCGTGACTTCTCCTGAAACTCTTGCTGCCTGCAGGCAGTTTGCGCAACTCGCCGGGAAGACTGACATTATGGTCAAAGATACCCCCGGATTTGCCGTAAACCGCTTTTTTGTGCCCTGGCTCAATGAGTCTACTCGCATTCTTGAAGACGGTGGGGCCAACATTCCTACAATTGATAAGGCGGCTATGGACTCCCTTCGTATCGGGATGGGACCTTTCAAGTTGATGAACGCGACTGGTGTTCCTATTGCCTATCACTCTGCCCTAACCCTGGGAAACAAGCTCGGCCCTTTCTATGCCCCGTCAGCCAAACTCAAGGCCCAGTTTGAATCCGGCGAGCTGTGGCCCCTC
>JAUUWD010000338.1 GCA_030589225.1 Desulfobacteraceae bacterium
GGACTAATACAGGCTCCATGTGATGAAAGTCTTCCAATACACCTTCCACTTGAAGTCTGACGCTTCGGTTGTCATTTTTCGGGTCCTCTGCAGTCCAGCTCTTCTGTTTCTCCACACACCATGCCATCGCTTCTGAAGGGCGGCCGGGTTGATCTCTATAATCAATGAAATTTTTTCCGGGCGGGTTGTATTCAGATCTTTCAGGGAGGCCCCAGGAGATTATTTTTCTCTCTTCATCAATGATCCCGGAAGTGATCCGCGTTGCAATCATTTTAGGGAGCTTACCTATGCGGTAAACGGTTCCTTTGTAAGCGTTTGGGAGGCAAAACAGGATGGTCTCGATTATTTCCTTGCAGGCCTGCTCTAAAAGCCCATTATCGATCTTTATGGCCAAGGCTTCTTTTCCTCGCTCCGGGTGACCTTCAAGCGCCTTCGTGCGTCCATCGCAAGGCTCCTGATTCTAAATCGTGATAACTTATACTTTTTTTCAGCTTTGTCAACAAGAAATAGCAATTCTTAATTTTGACATTTGAACAAGTAATGAACCTCTTGACATTCCTTTACCTGGATGTCAAATAGAAAGTATGGGAAATCAAGGAATCTACATAAAGGAACTACCAGAACTTAAAAATGCGCTTCTCATTGCAGGATTTGACGGCTGGGGCAATGCTATGGACCTTTCAAGGGCCATGGCCTCTTATTTGATCCGCAAGTTAGAGGCCAAATATTTTGCCAGGATCAATCCTGATCTTTTCTACCGTTATGATGAAAATCGTCCCATAGCGAAAATAGAACAAGGAATATTAAAAAGTGTATCACTGCCCAACGGCTCTTTTTATGCTGTCCGTACCGGCTCGGATGAAAGGGATCTTGTTATACTAAAAGCCAGTGAGCCGAACCTACATTGGCTCAATTTTACGGATGAGCTGTTCTCGCTTTGCAAAAAACTGGACATATCGACCATTATCACCCTGGGAAGCATGTATGACAATGTCCTTCATACGGATAGGATTATTTCCGGGATTACATCAAAAGAAGACGTCTTGTCTAAACTGAAACAACGGGATGTCATTCCAATTGATTATCACGGGCCAAGTGCCATTCATTCTCTTATACAATCAGAAGGCCAAAAGAGGGGATTCCAATGCATCAGTTTATGGTGCCATTGCCCTTATTATCTTCAAGGAGCCACTCACTTTGGCCTCTTGTCACAATTGGCATCATTGCTGTCATCCATAGGAGAATTCAAGCTGGACACAGAAGAGCTTGACACAAGTTGGAAAGAGCTTAATCGGCAAATTCAGGGACTTGTTGAAAAAAACCCTGAGTTTCAAACCATGATCAATGAACTCCGCAAGGCAAAGGTGAGAGGATCCTGGGCAAGTTTGAAGGAGTCAACCAAAAAAGGGAGTAAGGTCATATCGCTGAAAGATTTCTTGAAACCAGGGTAACCCCGACTAATTGACGATTTTCGATTGACGATTGACGATATGGAGAGACAATTTTCAGTTTTAAATACTCAATTGAGCCAATTTCAAAACGTCCCCTTTTGCCCAATATCTGCGTCAGGCTCAAATTTTAATCCTCGAAATACTCAATGTATGGATGCCTGTCCCGCTGTATTTAAGAGGGATGGTTAAAATTTTCGCCTTCCTTGATCTTGAATCCCGCTGTAAGCGGGAAACATTTTGAAACTGCCTCAGTTGTCAATTTTTTTCATTTCCTTTTACTGCCTCCACAAGGTCTGATATCACTTTTCCAGCGCCACCCTGCAAGAAAATATCCGTAACCGTATCGGTTAAGTGGGTCCGCTCTGTATTGATTTCAATAATCTTTGCCCCGTTCTGCCTCGCGATTGCTGGAATAGTATTGACAGGTGAGACGACAGCCGAAGTCCCCACTACCATTAATGCCTGGGCCGATGAGGCAAGTTGAAAGGATCGATTCAAGGCATATTCCGGGATGGCCTCCCCAAAAAACACAACGTCCGGTTTCAGGATTTTCTGACACTCACATCTCGGTGGATATTCATCCCGCTTCTCTTCACTCTTGTATTTTTTCCCACACCACAGACAGGAAAGCGTACTGGAGTTACCGTGATACTCGATAACATTCTTTGCACCGCCCATCTGGTGCAGGTTATCGATATTCTGCGTGATGATGCAATGGAGATATCCCATTTTCTCCAGTTTCCCCATCCCCAGGTGGGCCTTATTCGGCCTGGCCTGACTGACCACCTTATCCATCTCCCGGAGCATTTCCCAGACCATTTCGGGCTTGGCCCTGAAGGAATATATGGAAGCATATTCAGCAGGGTCAAATTTTGACCAGAGTCCGTCCGCGCTCCTGAAATCGGGAATTCCAGATTCCACAGAAATGCCGGCACCGGTCAATGCCATTGTAAATTTTGAATTCATAATGATTTCGGCAGCCTGTCCAATCAGTTCTTCCATCATCCTCCATGCTCTCTAAACGGTTTCAAATATGATTTTCCCTTTCGTATTATTGTACTGCTTGAGTCTTGCCTTGAGGGTCTTCTGTTCACCAAAAATACTCACAAGCTTCACATCATCACCTTCCAGGCTAACCAGATCAACATTCTCAAGGAGCTTTTCTTCCTTTCCATCTATTAATACAAATGCATTTGCTTCACACATGTTCAACCTCCCCTACCCCGGACAAGCCGGAAGCAATCAGATTTTTACCTTATTCGCTTCAGCTTGTCCGGAAAATTCGAAATCCGAAGCACGAAATCCGAATGTTCCAATCACCAAAACAATGGCAGTATTTGACATTTTGCATGTCATGA
>JAUUWD010000085.1 GCA_030589225.1 Desulfobacteraceae bacterium
TTTTCCATTTGGCACGCTCCATATCTTGTATTATGGTAACAACTCGGCTATATTTTTTGACATATACTATATATATAATCGTTCACGGGTTCAAAGGTTCAGGGGTTCAAGGTTCAATTCTCGTCCACGGAATGCATTTGGGTTCCGTATTTATTAGAAAAGCGTCAGCTTCGTCAGTCCCAATCCAAAATTTGGAGCTAAATTGGCAATTACTAGGGAAAATGAACATTTTTAACGACGACTTCGTGTCTTCAATCCCTTCTTTGTCCTTAACCCTGAACGTTGAACCCTGAACCTGTAAACGGTTACAAATATATAAGCCTTTTTCCTGGCGCTAATCAAGATTAAATTGCAGTAATTCTAATTATGGCTTTCATCTGGCAGCACCGCGGGGTCTCTTTTTAAAGGCCGCAAAAAACTGCTTCATTCTATTGAACGGCAGCGTAGCCTTGAAATTCGTTATAGGACAGCCCCAAAGGAGAGACTCAGTTGCAACTGACGCCTTCTCTGCCTGCTCGGCGCGTTTATTCAAAGCCAGGGGGGCGTTCAACATGCTGTGTAATATTTTGTCTGGCGTCCTTTAAAAAGAGACCCCACGGCCCTGCATTAGCAAGGCCTAAAGGTCATCATTAGAATTCCTGATAAAACAACCTTGACTTTTTCCTGTCAGGTACCTATTGAAAATGCATGACAAAAAGAACAATAGAATTTCTGTTTGAAGTGGGCATGCTAAAAAAGACCCCCCGAACCGGTTACCAGTTCCTCGGATCTGGCGGAGAATCAGTGGCAGATCATTCCTTTCGCACGGCCGTGATCGGCTATGTACTTGCCTCCCAGGAGCCAGGTGCGGACCGCAACAAGGTCGTTTTGATGTGTCTTTTTCATGACTTTCCTGAAGCCAGGACCGGCGACCATAATTATGTGAATAAGAAATATGTCAAAACGGATGAGGAAAGGGCCGTTCAAGATCAGGTTCGAGAGCTGAGTTTTGGTGATGAGATTGTTGACCTGTTCCGGGAATTTAATGGGTGCGATACACTGGAAGCCCGCCTTGCCAAAGATGCGGATCAGCTTGACCTGATATTGGAATTGAAGGGACAACTGGATTCAGGGAATCCCAACGCAAAAGACTGGTTATCATATGCTGTTAAGAGGATAATCACAGATGGTGCCAAACAAATGGCCCAGGAGATACTGACCACCAATAGCTCTGACTGGTGGTTCGACAAAAAAACCGATTGGTGGGTTAATGGCCCTGATAACAGAATGGAAAAAGAATAGGGCTTACACCCTCCCCAGTGGGAGAGTGATCATAAGGATCAGCATGATCGTTTCTCTGTTATTTCATGTATGTATCCTTATAATCGTCCAAAAGGCCTTCCCAATAAACTGGTTTCCCGAGCCCCTGAGGACTTACCACGTGGAGCTCCTTCGGCCACCGGTGGATCCCTTCGATGATAAGGAAACAGCAGATGCGGATCTGGCCAAGATCAAAGCCGATGAAAAGGCACAGCCTGTGGAAGCCGAAGACACCATCTCCCTTGATACCAAGGATAAGAGGTATACATCCTATGCCAAAGCGATCAAGGCAAGGCTAATAAAACACTGGGAATACCCGCGCGAAGCACGAGAAAACCTCATTGAGGGGAAGGTGTTGATCGTTTTTAGTCTTAATAGACAAGGGCATTTAAAGGAAATAAGGATCCTGCAGCCTTCGGGTTATGACATTCTTAACAAGGAGGCAGAAAGAGCAATTCGATCTGCTGCCCCCTTCCCTCCTTTTCCTGGCTCCGTGACGGTTACAAGGCTAAATATCAAGGCCGATTTCGCTTACATGCTCACGGCACACAAGTGATCATTTGGCACCACAATCCTATCAATCAGAAAGGGTCTTTTGGTCTATTTTGGGTCACTGGTGGAAGGTTACTTTTTCAGAATAACAGGCTCAGGTTGATATTTCCCTGAACTGACCTGCTCCCAAAAGGTTTTCTCATCTTTCTGCCAATCACGGCCAAAAGAGGTATTGAAGAAACTGCCCAAACGTTCAAACAAACGCCGCCAACCGGGCCGGTGCGCCAGGATCAAAACATCTTCGAGGAAAGAAACAATTTCTGACATTTTTTCCTTGGGAATGTAAGCCCTTGCGCCCATCTCGATAGATTTTTTTAGGGTTTCCGTTGAAAGGGCATGGGCGGTTAGCATAACTGCTGGAAAACCCAAATGAACAGCAGCATTTAAGAGGTCAAAACCGCGAACGCCCATGATGTCTAATACCACAAGATCATAGGTCCATGACCTAAGCAGTTGATATCCCATATCAAAGTCAGTTGCCTTATCAAATATCAGGCCTTCAAAATCGGAAAGTTGTTCCTCCAGAGTCTCAAGCACGTCCGGCTCATCGTCCACCGCCAATAGGCGCTTATTGTTTAACACGCTTTCCCCCATGGACAAACCTCCTCAATCCAATATACTGCTCCAGAAAATCTGATAGTATTAGCGGATATAGGTTGTTTTTTCCTTAACATCCTTCCTGGGTGTTTCTTGGGGTTCGCTGCCTGCTTTGCCAAAACATACAAGCGCCACAGGCGTTTTCTCAGGATCAATGCCTAGGATGTCTCTCAGGTTCTTCTTGTCAAAAAAGGTAAACCACAGGCTGCCAAGACCCAGGGCATGAGCAGCAAGATGCATATTCTGGATGGCAGCGGCGCATGCATGCTGATAGCCAAGCTTGCCCTCTTCCTGGAACATATCAACGCCTGTCTTCTTGGGGTCTCCTATGACGGCAATAATGACAGGGGCTGACTTCAAAAAGTCCATCTTGTAGCCTCCCAGCCACTTCCACCCGCTTTTTTCAAGAGCCCAATCCCTGCATCTCTCCGCCTCGGAATAAACCTTTTCCTTTATTTCCTGGTTGGTGATAACGATGAATTCCCATCCCTGCATATTCAGGGGAGATGGTGCCCAGATGGCCGCTTCCAGGATCTTTTCAATAGCGTCCTCATCTACAAAGTCCGGCAAAAAATTCCGGCAGCTCCTTCTTTCTCTTATAGCTGTAAAAACATCCATATTCCCGCTCCTTTCTTTCGAGGTCACGAGGCTCTCTTTTCTTTGGAGATCCGCCTGCGTTCCTCGTCCCTGATTTCACGTCTTAAAAGCTTTCCAACCTTTGACTTGGGTAGCATATCCCGGAACTCAATATAGCCGGGGACCTTATAGGATGCCAACCTTTCACGACACCATTTGAGGAGGTCTGCACCGCCCACGCCCCTGGCATCCTCCTTCAAAACCACAATGGCCTTGACCCGTTCCCCCACTTTGGCGTCAGGAACACCCACCACGCAGGCGCCAATTACTGTAGGATGGCCTTGGAGCACCGCTTCAACCTCGGAGGCTGAAACTCTGTAGCCCTTATGCTTGATGATATCCGCTGAACGTTCCACATAAACCAGTTCTCCGTCAGCATCCTGTCTGACAAAGTCTCCCATCCGGTAATAGATCTTTCCGTTTAGATCCACGTAGGAATATTTCGTCTCCTCCGGCTTTTTCCAGTATTCTTTCACGGTATAGGGTGACGTCACCAGGAGTTCTCCAATTTCCCCCGGAGGAACCGGTTTCAGAGTTTCCGGATCCACCACAATGCATTCTCTACTTTTCAAAGGGAGACCAATAGCAGTAGGTTTGGGTTCCCTGTCAATTCGCCTGTAGGTCACATGACCGGCCTCGGTAGAGCCGTAAACCTGGTAAATGGGGACACCAAATCGTTCTTTCCAGCGGTTAAAGACTTCGATGGGCAAAACATCGCCACCGCAATAGCAATAGGTCAGGGAGCCCAGATCATAGCGGGCGAGACGGTCATTTTCCAGAATCATGCGGTAAAGGGCGGGGACACCCAGAAGCCAGCGTGCCCCATAACGCTCAATGGTTTCAAGAATGGCATCTACCTGGGGCATAGGCATAAGCAGTGTGGTGTTGCCTTTATTGAGTCCCAAGGACATGCATAGGCCGAGGGCCATAATGTGGAATAGAGGATTGACTGCGATGTAGACATCATCTCCCTCCCTAAGATGGTCCCCTGCCACATCTTCCGTCACATCGTTCACGTAGGAAGTCATGCCGATGTGATTCCCTGGTACGCCTTTTGGAAAACCCGTAGTTCCACCTGTATAAAGGATGTAGGAGAGATCTTTCCATGGGTCCAGTTCCACTTGTGATTTTAAAGGCGGGGGTCTTAAAAGTGATCTAAAGGAATGAACACGGCTGTCCCGGTCCACCTTGCCATTTGGGATCTTGTCAAAGAGAACTCCCAGATACCTTTTCCAGAATGGAAGGAGGTCCGCCAGATTGGTTACGATAGCCTGCTTGAGTCCTGTGCTGGGGAAGACCTCCTTCACATAGCAGAAGTTGGTGTCCAGGCAGATGACCGTTTCTGCACCTGAGTCTTTTATCATGTACTCGATTTCAAAAGAGGTATAAATCGGTGATACCGGCACAATCACGGCACCAATTTTCTGTATACCCAAAAATGCAATAACCCATTGGATGCAGTTGGAAATGTAAATCATGACCCGATCGCCCTTCTTAATACCCATGTCAGCCAGGGAACCGGCAAACCGTTCACTTAGATCCCGGAGGCGAGCGTAAGAGAAGCGCTCTCCAAGATAGAGCACTGCGGTTCGATCCGGATAACGTTCACTCATCCGGTCGAATCGCGTAAAGGTCAATTCCTTTTCTAATGCATCCTCGTTCATTGTTATGACCTGTTCTCAAACTCCAAAATAAGCCGAGCGGACATCCGGATTATTTAACAATTCCTCACGAGTTCCCTCCAATACTGCGGCCCCGTTTTCCAGGATAAAGGCATAATCTACGATGGGCAGTACCGGACGAGCGTATTGTTCGGTCACAATAATAGAGATTCCCTTCTCATCACGAATTTCTTTAGTAGATCGGACCATAATACTCTGGATCAAGGGGCTTAGACCCAGCAGGGGTTCATCCAGGAGTAGCAATTTGGGCTGGGCCATGAGCGCACGGCCAATGGCCAGCATCTGTTGCTCTCCCCCGCTCAAGAATCCACCCACCCTTTTCTTGAGTTTTTCAAGGGCCGGGTATACGTTAAACACGTATTCCAGAGTATCCTTGGCCTGGGATGGCGAGGCAAGGTAAGCGCCGATACGCAGGTTCTCCAGGACGTTGCATTCGGGGAATATCCTTCTTCGCTCAGGGCAGAGGACAATCCCTGCTTTAGCCCGCTTGCTTGGTTTAAGACCCATGATGTCCTGGCCAAGATATCGTATCTCCCCCAGAACAGTTATCCGCTCGCCACCGGCCATTTCCTCTTTCTTCCTGATGTCCTCCATTATACCCGACAGGGTATACATAAGCGTAGACTTGCCGGCACTGTTAGCCCCAAACACTCCCACGATTTGATTGCCCTCACAATTGATACTGACGTTATTGAGGGCCAGCATGTTTTCATAGAAGACCATCAGCCCCTTTGCCTCAAGCATAGCTCATGACCTCCTCGACCTCCTGTGAGCCGAAATATGCCTCCTTTACCTTCTCACTGGCCATGACTTCCTCAGCCGTCCCCTCAATGAGCTTCTCACCGAAATTCAATACCATGACCCGGTTGGCCACCCGGAAAAGCTCCCTCAGTCGATGCTCAATCATTATCAGGGTAATGCCATCCATCTGCAGGCGTTCTATGAGGGGCACCATGCTTGCGATTTCACCCATGCTAAGGCCAGAAAAAACCTCATCACAGAGAATCATCTCAGGCCTCAGGGCGAGGCAACGGGCGAGCTCAAGGCGTTTGAGGTATCCGGTGGGCAGGGTAGAAGCTAGTTTATAAGGGACAAAGGAATCCCTCTCAAAGCCGATCTCTTCCAGGATATCGATGCCCACGGTATTTCGATCTCCCAGTTTACCACCCCCTCTCCAGCCTCCCGTGCGTTTGGCACGGGGTGAGAATAAGGGGATCACCAGGTTCTTGTAAGCAGGCAGGCTGTAATAGGGACGCATTATCTGGAAGGTCCGTGTGACACCCATGTCAGCGATCTTGTGGGCTGGTTTGCCACTGATATCCTTGCCCTGGTAAAGCACCCTACCAGAGGTCATTTTTATGAATCCTGTGATGCAGTTTATCAAGGTAGTCTTGCCTGAACCATTTGGGCCAATGATGCCCAATATTTCCCCTTCATGAATATCAAAACTGACCCGGTTTAACGCCAAGATACCGCCAAATGTCTTGGTGACCTCTTTGACTTCCAGGATAGGTTGATCGCTCATACCTTGACCCACCTTTCAAACTGATGATATTTCCGCTGGCCGTAAACCATGATCCCTTCACTGCGAAAGACGATAAATGCCACGAGTATCAGGGAGTAAAAAACAATCCGCAGGGTTCCGATCTCCCTCAGTAATTCGGAGATGGGGACCAGAATGAGACAGCCCAGCACCGGTCCCACCAGGGTGCCTCCACCGCCAATGACCGTCGCCGCAATGGGTAGAATGGAAAAATCTAAAGCAAACAGGGACATGCCTGCCCACATATACATGTGTACGAGACAGGCACCGCCAAGGCAACCCATGGCCGAGGCGATATATACGGCAATAGCCTTGTAAAAAGTGATGCTCATGCCCGAGGCCCTTACTGCCTGGTCATTGTCTTTGACTGCGCGGAAGACCAACCCGATATCCAGGTTGACCAGCCGTCTCGTCCCGAAGAGGAACAAAAGGACCATCAATATCATAAAGTACTGTTCGACCCAGGGATTGGCGAAACTGGCCACTCCAAAAATTCCTTCAGTCCCACCCAATATATCCAGAGCCTCAATCATTCTCTTCAT
>JAUUWD010000073.1 GCA_030589225.1 Desulfobacteraceae bacterium
TATCTCAAGCTGCTTTGAAATACCCACTACGATTCCCCCTTTTGCAGTGCCGTCCAGCTTGGTCAAGATGATAGACGTGACGCCAATGGCATTATTGAATGTTTCAGCTTGAGAAATGGCATTTTGTCCTGTGGTTGCATCGAGGATCAACCATACCTCATGTGGCGCACCGGGAAGCTTCTGGCCTGTGACCCTGCGAATTTTCAGGAGCTCCTCCATAAGGTTTACTTTAGTGTGCAAACGCCCTGCTGTATCAATGAGAACTACATCAGTCTGTCTTGAAAGCGCGGCAGTCAGGGCATCATAAACCACGGCGGAAGGATCAGCGCCGGTCCCCTGCTTTACAACATCTGCACCCGCTCTTTCACCCCAGATGGCCAGTTGTTCAACAGCCGCTGCCCTGAAGGTATCGGCTGCTACCAGCATGACCTCTTTCCCCTGCAATACAAAACTGTGTGCAGCCTTGCCAATGGTGGTAGTTTTACCCACTCCATTGACACCGATTACCATAATCACCAGCGGTTCCCCATGGGCTGGCAAAGCATGCTCTACAGACGGGACTTTTAGAAAGGAAAGGATATGATCCCTTAAGACAGTCTTTATTATCTCCGGCTCCTTTAATTCCTTCCTGGCCAGCTTTTCCTTAAGCAAGTCTATCAATTCACCGGTCGTTGCAACACCAATATCAGAGGTGAAAAGGATTTCCTCCAATTCCTCCAATAAATCTGCAGTGATCTCCTTTTTTCCCAGAAACAGACGGTCCAGTCTGCCGGTCAGAGTATGTCGTGTCTTTGACAGACCCTGGCGAAGCCTTTGAAACAGACCACGATGTTCTGAAGGGGAGGGGTTATCTTTTTTTCTGTCTTCTTTTCTGTAAATGTTAAGCATAAACCTTATACAATTGACTATTTTCGATTGACTATTGACGATTTAGGGAGGTCTATTCCAATCATCAATCGTCAATATTCAATAGTCAATCGCCAATCCTTCAGTGTCCGATTACCTGGTGATTCGGTGGACTTTCAGGCGCTTGTCTTTTAATGCCGTGAAGGTCGACAGACACGGTCTTTGAGATCCCGGCATTTTCCATGGTTATCCCATAGAGCCGGTCGACTATCTCCATGGTTCTTCGACTATGTGTCACCATAATGATCTGGGAGGCTTTTTTGATCTCCTCTAATAGCTTATTAAAACGATCAATATTTGCCTCATCAAGAGGGGCATCCACCTCATCGAGGAGGCAGAATGGGCTGGGCTTAATCATATAGATAGCGAAAATAAAGGCCATGCCAACAAGGGCCTTCTCCCCACCGGAGAGCAGTCCCATGTGGCTTAGTCTCTTACCCGGTGGCTGGACTTCCACCAGAACACCGCTCTCCAATGGTCGTGTCTCGTCGGTCAACCTGAGGCTGGCAGTACCGCCATTAAAGAGAATAGAAAATATTTCCTTTAATTTCTTATCTACTTCCTGGAAAGTCTTTAAAAATTTTTCGAGAGAGGTCCTGTTGATCTTTTTAATTGCGATTCTCAGGGATTCAATGGAATTGATGAGGTCTTCTCTCTGGTTTCTAATGAAATCATAGCGTTCTTTCAGTGCCTCATGCTCTTTAATAGCCGTCAGATTCACCTCTCCCAGTCTTTGCCTTAGCTGCTTTTGATTCTCAAGCCTTTCCTCCACCTCTGTTGCGGAGAAATCTTTATCCATATATTGCTCACAGACATCCAGTAAATTCAGATTGAATTTCTCTTTGGCCATTTCTTCCAGGTTGTTCATCTTGAAGCGGATTTCCGAGTGCTCCATTTTCGACCTGTTAATTTCATCTTTAAGGGCCTCCATTTCTCCCCGCAATTGCTCGGCCTTGCTTTCTTCTTCCTTGATCCCGTCGTGGAATACCTCTCGCTCATGATCCGCGCGGGTTAAGGCATCTTCTGCTTGTTTCAGTTTTTCATAAAGCTCTCCGAGTTCACCGTTGAGCATTTCTCTTCTCTTCTGGCACTCATCACGCCTCCTGTGGCCCATGGAGATATCTTCTTCAATCTTCCGCAGTCGTTTCAAGGAGTCATCAGCGTAATCGGCTTTCATTTCCATCTCACGGGCTAGACTACGTTGTTCTTCCTTGAAAATGCGGTAATCCGCCTTGATCTTTGCCAATTCATCCCGGAATTGATCAAATTCTTCCTGGGATTCTTTAAGCTCAACCTCTTTTTTTTGGAAATATTCCTCTTCCTCCTGGCGCTTCATTTTACGCTGATTAAGTGCCGCCTCAACCCTTGAGAGTTCCTTCTTATGATTGCTTTGTTCTATACGCTTTCTATCCAGGTCACTTGATATTCTTTGGGACAGTTTCTCCAGTTGGTCAAGTTCCTGACCAAGGCGAAACAGCATTTTGTCAAACTCGTTAATTTCTTCCTGGCAGGACCACCTATCCTCTATCAAGGTTTCGTGAGACTCTTTCTTCTCCTGGATCTCTACATTGATATTTTCGAGTTTCAATTTCAAGTCATATGCTTTTTTCAGATAAAGGGCAGATTTTTCCTTCAGTACTGCCATTTCGCGTTTCCTGGTAAGAAGTCCCAGGGAGCTTTTGGCAAGCTTTCCACCGCTGACCACGCCCCTCTGGTCAACAATGTCGCCATCAATGGTTACGAAACACAGGCCCGTTTCATTTTCCCTCCACGCTGCAAGGGCGGTTTCCAGGTCTTTGGCCACTACGGTGTTTTCCAACAGGGTATTCATTAATGGCATATATTTTTCAGACATTGAAACAAAGTCCAGCAAAGGCGGAAATTGTGGGTGTCTTCTTTTGTTTCCTCCATTTGTGCTCAAGTCATTCAGGGGGACAAAACTACCCCTGCCCCTCGCCTTATCCTTCAGATATTTAACGGCCTGTTTGCCATCTTCTTGAGATTCTACGATTATATACTGTAGTCTGTCTGCCAAAACCGCCTCAACGGCCTGTTCATACCTGGAATCCACCTGAATGACATCTGCCACAAGGCCTATGATGTGTCCTTCCTGGCGGGGAACAAGGTCGGTGGCCTTCATTATAGTCCTGACGCCAATTTTGTATCCTTCGAAATTCTCTGTCAGGGCCTTCAGGCTGGAGAATCGAGACTGGCATACGTTGAGTTCTGACTCGGCTGACTTAAACTCAACTTCAATACGTTTTCTCATCTCCTCAAGTTCTTCGGAGTTTATATTCTGTTGTTTGATGGAGGCCTCAATTTCGTGCAGTCTTTCGGCAGTGGCCTCCCTGGCCAGGCTCTTTCTTTCAGAAGCCCGAACAATGTTCTCAATCTTTGCGTTAATGTCGTTAATCTCTTTTTCAAGGCGGGATTGGCTGTCTGTGATTTGATTGAGGATCTTGTTCAGGTACCCTGACTCATGATTTAGCCCCACCTCTTTATTGGCACCGGCACTCAATTCTGCCCTTGCCTTTTCAAAGTCTTCATTTATTCCCTTTAATAACTCTCGCCTGGCATTAAGCCTTTTTTCCCTGAGTGAAATCTCCCCTTCGAGCTCAAGAAAGTGTTCTTTCATCTTCTCGATATTTCGTTCGAGATTTGCCCTTTCCCCCTTAAGCCCGGTGAGCCGGTTTTTTATCTCTTCTTGTTCACCCTTAAGCCGGCCTTCCAGTTCCTCCTGTATTTTAATTTCACTTTTCAGTGATTCAAGGCCGGTCTCCTTTCTGTGGACCTTTTCTCCTAAATCAAAGTGGATTTTCCTGCGGTTAGACAGCTCTGCATCCTTTTCTTCAAGCTCCAGATCCATGGTCTCTATTTTGGCATGGTGCTTAGAGAACTCTGTGGATTTTGCTATCTCTTGCTGAACAAGGTCCTCAGTGGATCTTAGCTTGTCCCCTGACTCTTCCTTTAATTGATGATAATTGTTGGCATACAGGGTGAGTTCCAGGTTTTGAATATTCTCGCAAATATTGTTATAACGTTTGGCCTTGGAAGCCTGTCTCTTAAGAGATCTAATCTGTCTTTGGACTTCTCCCAGAATGTCTTCAACACGCTGAAGATTCGCCTCTGTAAGCTCTATTTTTCGTTGTGATGCCTCTACCTTTCTTCTGTATTTTGTGACCCCGGCGGCCTCTTCCAGCATGACCCGGGTTTCTTCAGGTTTTTGCTCTATAATGGAACTGATCTGGCCTTGGCCGATGATTGAATAGGCCTTACTTCCCAGGCCGGTATCCATAAAAATCTCCTGGATATCCTTGAGTCTGCACGGGACCCTGTTGATCAGGTATTCGCTTTCACCGGATCGATAAAGACGTCGTGTCACAGACAATTCCGCATTCTGTGCAAATGCAGGCGGGAATGTGCCATTGCCATTTTCCAGGACAATAGAAACCTCTGCCATGCCAAGGGGCTTATAATTGCCAGCGCCTGAGAATATCACGTCTTCCATTCGTCGCCCTCTCAGTTGTTTGGGGCTCTGCTCCCCCATGCACCATCTGATGGCATCGACAATATTGCTCTTTCCACAGCCGTTTGGCCCGACAATTCCGCTGATTCCGAAGGGGAATGAGATTTCGAGCCGGTCCATAAAAGACTTGAAGCCGCGCATGTATAGTTTTTTGATTTTCATTATTATACTCTTCTTTAACGCAAATCCCGCGCCTTGCGGGATAGTCCCCTTCTATGGGGCAGATCGAAGCCACGTCACTGGGCTTTAGTGCATTCCCCGAGGGGTCTGGATAGGGAATATCCCGGATAAATGAGCCAATTTCAAAACGTCCCCTTTTGCCTCCCGCCCCTTGGCGGGACGTCAGGCTCAAATCTTAATCCTCGAAATACTCAATGTATTCCTGTGGTTAAAATTTTCGCCTTCCTTGATCTTAAACAAAATTGAACATTTTGAAACTGCCTCATATGCCCTGGAAAAAGATAATTCTCATTGATTTTCTGTTGATTGCCCTTCTTATTCTGGCAACCCGTTTTGCGACATTCCTTCATGAGGTATTCGGACATGCATTTGTGGCTTTGATCGTTGGCGGTGAGGTTCACGGGATCAAAGTCAGCTTATTTGGAGGAGGGATGGTCTGGGCTGACCTTGGCAATTGCCCCGGTTCTGCTCTTTTTCTCTACTGCCTTGCCGGTATCTTTGTCAATCTTTTCACAGGGGTACTCCCTATCGTTTTCAGCAAGAAAATAAAGAAAATGAACGTCACATGGGGACTATTGTGGACTGTTTTTGCAATGACGAGTCTTTTGGGGGCATTAGCATATTTGGTGCTTGGTATCTATTATGACTTTGGAGACCCGGTTAATTGGGTGCAGTTAACACCTCACTGGTTCGGACTATTCTGGATTCCGTTTCTGATTGTAACACCTCTTGTCGCATATTTCGCCTCAAGGCTATACATTTTAGTGCAGGAAAAAATGTTTCCAACAAAAAACTTCATGGGGCGTGTCAAGATTTTATTAGCCACCCTGGGTGTGTCGTCCCTTGTCTATGCGGGTTTTTTCGCCTGGACTAACCAGAGCCTTGCCTCGACAGATTCTTCGATTGCAGCATACTATCGTGAAGAGGCCCGTGTAATCGAGAGAAAAAAAGATGAACTGGCCCAACGACTCCAAAAGACCTATCCCGAACTGACGCAAGAAGAGATTCGGGCACGAGTGGACAGTACCCACATCCATGTTGAACCTGACGAGGTTCCCACCAGGTTTCCCATGATCCCTGTATTTGTGATTTTCTGCCTACTTGGCGGGTCAACGGCTTTGCCAAAGAGGGAAACGATCAGAGCGGGCCCTCCCATACAACCCGGGGCTGCGACTGTCCTCATGGTCTGTTTTTTAGCCGCAATTGTCTTGTCCACATTAACTTATACAAATGGATTCATATACAAGGAAAAATGCGCAATGAGGGCATATGAGTAAACCTCGGGTAATAGTGATCGGAGGCGGTCCTGCTGGCCTGATTGCGGCTGGACAGGCCGCCAAACTTGGAGCCGAAACCCTGCTTCTTGAAAAGATGGATCGCCCCGGGCGCAAGCTGCGTATCACGGGCAAGGGGCGTTGCAACCTGACAAATATAGCGCCCTTGTCCCAGTTCATCGAGCACTTCAGGCCCAATGGGCGGTTCCTGCGTCAGGCCTTTTCTCAATTTTTAACCTCAGAGCTATTGGCCTTTTTTGAAGAGCTTGGGGTTCCTACAGTGACCGAGAGAGGTGGCCGGGTTTTCCCGGCCAGTGGTCGGGCACAGGATGTGGTGGATGCGCTGGTACAATGGATTGCCGAATGTGGTGTGAAACAAAGGAACCGATCGGCAGTGGAACGGTTGAATGTCGAAGAGAAAAAGGTGACAGGTGTGAAGGTGTATAAAGGAGTTTCCCGTAAGAGGAAAGCCTCGACAATCAGGCCATCCTGCGGGCAGATTTATCATGCTGATGCTGTGATCGTTGCTACTGGTGGTGCGTCTTATCCTGAGACAGGGTCAACCGGGGATGGTTATCAACTGGCCGAATTGGCCGGACACAGCATAGTCCAGATCCGGCCAGCATTGGTTCCTCTGGAAACGCGCGGCGATATTGCCCAAAGGCTGCAAGGGCTGAGCCTGCGCAATGTGAAGGTTCAGGTAAGGGTTGATGGAAAAAAACGGGGACAAGGGTTCGGGGAAATGGTTTTTACACACTTTGGCGTTTCCGGGCCTGTAATTCTCTCCCTGAGCAGGCAGGTTGTGGACGCATTGCGCCTGGGGCAGAAAGTAGAATTTTCCATTGATCTTAAGCCAGCCCTCGACCATGGAAAACTGGACGCGCGGCTTTTGCGGGAACTGGATGCACATGGGAAGCAGCATTTTGGAACACTTCTCAAAGAATTACTACCCCGGAAGCTGATCCCGGTTTGCATGGACCTGGTAGACATCTTCCCTGGCAAGGTTGGACACCAGATCACGACACGGGAACGTAAGCGACTGCGGATGTGGTTAAAAGACTTTCGTCTGCAAGTTAACGCCTACCGCCCTTTCAAAGAGGCGGTCGTCACAGCCGGCGGGGTGAATACGCGAGAAGTTGAACCGCGAACCATGGCCTCACGTATTGTGGAGCACCTCTATTTTGCGGGCGAGGTGCTGGACGTAGACGCTGACACTGGCGGCTATAACCTGCAGGCTGCATTTTCAACTGGTTGGGTTGCAGGAAGATCTGCAGCACAGTTGAAGTAAAACGAAAAAGAAGGACCACAAACAAGAGATCAACAGGGTTCAACAAATATCTTGTTAATCCTGTTTATCCTGTCTAAATTACCAAGCTATTGCGGATGATCTATATTACACGAAATATTAGTATT
>JAUUWD010000145.1 GCA_030589225.1 Desulfobacteraceae bacterium
CAATGTATGGATGCCTGTCCCGTTGTATTTAAGCGGGGTGGTTAATCCCGCCATGGCGGGATCGCCTTCCTTGATCTTGAATCCCGCTGTAAGAGGGAAACATTTTGAAAGTGCCTCAAGGTCGCTTCAAAATACGGCTGATGGCTCATTTGGATATTATTTGCTGTAATCGTACCATCCTTCGCCTGTCTTTCTCCCCAGCTTACCGGCACGAATCATTGTCTTAAACAGATTTGGCGATACCCACTTCAATTCCTTGTTTAGTTCCTTGTGGAAATACTCATTTACAAAATAGCAGATATCAATACCTGTGAGGTCCATCAACTCAAAAGGTCCCATCGGGTAATTGAGTCCATTTTTGACCGCAATATCCACATCTTCCTTGGTTGCAATACCCTCTTCAACGATTTTTATGGCCTCCACCATATGAGGTATCATAATCCTGTTGACGATAAAACCAGGAGAGTCTTTCTTGACCTCAACCGTTGTTTTGCCCATTTTCTTTGCAAGGTCAGTTGTGATTGCCACGGTTTCATCGCTTGTGGCATATCCACGGATCACTTCAACCAGTCTCATGAGGGGCACAGGGTTAAAAAAGTGCATGCCGCAGACATTTTCCGGTCTTTTAGTGGCAGCCGCTATTTCAGTCAATGACATTGAGGAAGTGTTGGAAGCTAAGACCACCTCGGGCCGGCACAATTCCTCCAGCTCTTTGAAAACGCTCTTTTTTAACTCCAAATCCTCAATGACTGCTTCAATCACAAAATCCACATCCTTTAGCCGGGACATATCGGTTGTTCCTGTAATTCGTCCCAGAATTGCATCCTTTTCCTTAGATTCAAGTTTCCCTTTTTCCACGCTCTTTGACAGGAACCTGTCAATGTTTTTCATGCCCCGCTCGATAAATGCATCCTCAATATCTCTCATGACCACATTGCAGCCTATTTGTGCTGCGAGCTGGGCAATTCCATTTCCCATGGCGCCGGCACCCACAACTCCTAACTTTTTTATGTCCATAATTACTCCTTTCTTATGAAGGCGTTCAAACAGACTCCACGCTTGTCACTTCAGGGATATTCTGTTTCAGGATCTTTTCAATTCCCATCTTAAGGGTCATCTGAGACATGGGGCACCCTGCGCAAGCGCCCTGCAGCGAGACCTTGACCACACCATCATCACCCACATCAATGAGCTTAACATCCCCACCATCTGCCTGAAGCGAGGGTCGCACTTTTTCAAGGGCATTTTCCACCTTTTCCTTTAATGTCATAACTACCTCCTCCTTAATTCAAAATAGAAATCCACTAAGTTTTTAGATATATTTTTTACCACATTAATCTGTGCATTACTACCCAAAAATTTCAACTACTCGCCTATCCAGATAGCTACTCAAGCCTATGGTATTTTTGGGGGACCACCCCAGGCTTTTCTGCCAGACGTCATCGGATTCCATGCAAAGATAAAGGCCTAAGTTCTGATGCCATTTTTCAAGATTTTCCCGCATAAATCTGTAAAGAGCAATACGGATGGGCTTAAAATAGCGCATCTTTCCATCCAGACCTGTAATGAACTCACCGTCAAGCACGCATGACCCAGGATGGCGTCTCCTGATGATCGGTTTCAGTCCTGGCATAAACCGGAGAGAGCCCAGGCTAATCCATATGATCCCCTTGGGATCAATATATTTATCCATTAATTCAATGGTCCTGAGGTATTCATCTTTCCAGTGGGGATGAGGGATAAGGGGATCAAAATGAAAACCCAGGACAAAACCTTCTGATTGGCACTGTCTCGCAGCCTCCAATCTCTTTTTAAGGCTCGCGGCTTTGTGTTCCTCATGCGCAGAAATGTAGGGACTGTTCAGGGACCAGGACACAATGATTCGGTCCCTGTATTTTCCAGCAACAAGCCGATCTATCTGCGTTGTCTTGGTCTTAAGCTCCAAAACTGCGTTTTTTCTTTCTGAAAACCTCGGGATCAATAAATCAGACCAGCAGGTGATGGAATCAATAGCAAGGCTGTCGGTAAATTCCCCGGTCCCTACCCTGAAAATACATTCAGGCTTTGAATCAATTTCCTTCAGGACCTGGTCGATCTTCTCATCCAGATTGGCAAACACCCTCAAGTTTGGCTGATTGAAGTAGGACTGAAGAATACAATAACTGCAATTAATTGGACAATTTGTAGCCACATTAAGGATTTGATACCCACAGCAGATATATTCCCTGGTTCCTGGACACGGTTTAAGAAATTCTCCCTTATAAGAAAGGAGATGCAGGGTATCCTTCCCCATGTCTAATTCATCGGACACTGTTGCTGATGTAATGCCCTTTACATGTTGGACAGGAATTCCGGGTAATTTGCTAAGGACCTCATCCGTAAAAGCCCGCTTGCGAGCGCCCTCTTCCACGAGCACTTTTTTTATGGTGAAATTGGACATTAAACATCCTTCTCCCAGGGATCACCTAAGTCGTCCAGGTCCTCTGTCAGGGTTAAGCGATTGATCGTTTCCTTCAGTTCCTTTCCTTCTCTGAAAAGCACTTCAAGGCGATAATGTGGTTCTTCAAAATATGGGGGCGCATGGATACTCGCAGATTTGGGCAGATCCAGACTGGACACCTTTTTCTTAAATGCCTTTTCAGCCTTAACCAGGGATGGAAAGCGTCGGCCTCTCAAAAGCTTAAGTATTGCTTGGGCTTTCTGTGGATTGTTAGAATGCTTGTTTACGAGTATCGCTTTTAACGACGGTTCATTTAAGAGCTCATGGGTTGGTTTGTTTTCTATTACTGCCAGATCAATTATATTATCAATAAATTGCTTCTGTTGGTTAATGTTAAACTTTATACTTGACATAAAATTGAAGACATGACTCCTTTCGTCAGATTCCATTTTTAGGAGCATTTTAGCAGTCTGCAATGAAATTTTTTTCTGAACGAGATATTCCTTGATTTCTGTATCCAGTTCCTGTTCGAGCTTTATGAAAAAAAGCAATGTAGGCTCATTAGAGGGGAGTTCCAAAAGAGGCATGTAAACCTCCAGGATTTCTTTTCTCGGAACCTGTGAGTGCAGGCGATTCAGAACCATCCCCTTCTCCACTTCATTCAGCTTTCTGGTAGCCAGGTTGTCATATAGGTTCAAGAGAAGACATTCCAGGGGAGATACTTCAAATTCTGACAAAACTCCACAGGGTATCCTATCCCACCCCAGAGTTTTCAGGGCATGAATCCTTCGGTACCCTACAATGACCGTCAGTTCAGCGTTTTTGTTTTCTATGAGCAGAGGACAATTAACAAGCCCCACTCTATCAATGGATTGAGCCAGAGGCCTGATGTCGAATCCAAAGCTCATGCAATAAGGCCCTGGGAAATCCTCTATTTTGTTTGGATTAACCAATTGAGATTTAATAGGTGTAATTTTTGGAATACCCATACTTTTATATGTCCTCTATTATTAGCAGAAAAGTCTATGGTATAATTTCAGGGACCAGCATCCAGGCGATTGCCCAGTTCTTTTCCTCTTCATTAGTTCTCAAGCACAACACCCCACCCTGTTGAAAGCTCACAACCTGACTGGAGTCGCTACCGGTGATTAACAAAGAAATGAGCTTTCCCAGATGGGGCAGATGTCCTACAATCATAAAATCCTTTTGCCCCTGTTTGATTTCCTCTGCAATTGTTTTCACATCATCTAAAGGTGAAAGGCCTTGCCTTTTCCGCGATTCTTTACCGGGATTGATTTTAGAGCTAATTATTTCCGCAGTCTGCCTGGCCCTTGTTTTGCCACTATGAAAGACCGTTTCCACCTGAATCCCGGCTTTTTTGAGAAAACCGGCCATTTTCATCACGTCATCTCTTCCACGATCCGACAACGGTTTGTCAGGATTTTTTTCTTTAGGAACCGGCTTTCCATGTTGCATCAGGTAAATGTTCATGACCCATTCCTCCCTTGTAAGGATTGACGAATTTCGATTGATGATTGACTATCGAGTAGGTTGATTCTGGGTGTAAAAAAGAATATCAGAATTAGTTGTTTTGGGTCAACGGTTTTGCTTCTATTTCTCTGTACGGCCCGAGGTTCTTTTTGGGATTTTGTTTGACAAAACATATCATATTCTTATATTTTTTCTCACAATAACTTGACGCAGCAACGCTGGATTACACAAAATCGCCAAAGCGATTTTATATTTTACACGGAGTAGAAGGTTTTATGAAATATCTGTTTTCCCCTTACCGGATAAAAAACTGTGAGCTTAAGAACAGGATCGTGATGCCGGGCCTGGCCTCTTTCTTATTAGAAAATGACGGATCTATCACGGACCGTACCATTGAGCATTATCGGCTCCGGGCTGCTGGTGGACCGGCTATGGTCATTATGGAGGCATGTGCTGTTTCACCCGAAGGCATTGTATCACCCCATCAGGCAAGGATATACGATGAACGATTCCTGGAGGGACTATCGAAAATCGCTCAAGCCATGAAATCGGAGGGAGCGATTCCTGCCATTCAAATCCATCACAGTGGCAGGCAGACATCGGCCAGAGTGATCAATCAAAAGCCTGTGGCCCCCTCCCCTCTTCCCTGTCCCACCATTCGGGGAGATGTGGACCCGCTTACGATTAGCGGTATCCAGGAACTGGTCAAAAAATTCGGAGATGCTGCTGAAAGGGCCGTTGAAGCTGGCTTTGAATTGATAGAGATGCATGGCGCTCATGGGTATTTAATTAACCAATTTCTTTCGAGATTTTCCAATATCCGCGACGACAAATACGGTGGAGATTCGGTTGGCAGAACCCGGTTTGCCAGGGAGATTGTTCAAGAGATCAGGAATCGCATAGGCGAAGATTTTACACTGTCTTTCAAGATCAGCGCCCAGGAATTTGTGGAAGATGGCCTGACAGTGGATGAGAGCATAGGGGTTCTGAGGATACTGGTTGATGCCGGCATTGATATTGTTCAGGTATCAGCAGGTAACGATGCTACCCCTGAATGGATTTGTCAGCCCATGTTCATGGATAAAGCCTGTCTGGCCGATTCGGCTGGGGCAATAAAAAAGGGACTGGGTATCCCTGTAATGGCCGTAGGGAGAATCAATGATCCTTTGATCGCGGATGAGATCATAGAAAAGGGCAAAGCTGATCTTGTCTGTATTGGCATGGGATTGTTGGCAGAACCTGAAATGCCGAATAAGGCCAAAGCGGGACATTTGGATGATATAATGATTTGTATTGCCTGTAATACCTGCATGGAATCCATCTTCAGAAAAGGCCGCGTGGAATGCCTGGTCAACCCTATGCTGGGCCGCGAAAAAGAGATGGCCTTTTATCCGACCAGGAATCCCAAGAAGGTCATGGTGATAGGAGGTGGTCCGGG
>JAUUWD010000344.1 GCA_030589225.1 Desulfobacteraceae bacterium
AGTTCCTCCATGATCAAATCATGGAGCCTGGGCCTGAATGCTTTTATCTTTTCATTGTTCCGGGTCGGATGAATCCGGTTTGTAAGAAAAATAACCACCACATCGCGCTCGAGATCTATCCATATTGATGTACCTGTAAAACCGAGATGCCCCACACTTTTCTTTGAAAAGTATTTTCCTGAACTGGAATTTTCAGGAGACGGAGTATCCCAACCCAGAGCCCATGTGCTGCCTTCCACAAGGCCCTGTAAGGTGAAAAATTCCCGGACCGTTTCCGGTTTGAGATAATCTGATCTCTCCCCAAAAAAATGGCTTCGCAACAAGTTCACCAGGGTATAGACCTCCTCGGCTGTTCCAAACAATCCGGCATGGCCTGAATAGCCGCCCACAGCATATGCATTATCGTCATGGACAACACTAAGAACAATTCTTTTACGCCAAGGGCAGTCTTCTGTTGCAGCAAATTGATCCTTCCCAAACAGAGGTTCCGAGCCCCTATTACTGAGAAAGGTCTTTTTCAGTGACAGGGGGCCATAAAAGTGGCTATCAAGAAATATGTGCATGGGGGTACTTCCGCTTGCTTCAACAACCCACTCAAGAATCATAAATCCAAGGTCACTGTAAAGCGTCTCATCACCCGGCTTGTAAACCAGTGGGAGGTCTAATAATCTCTTTCTCAATACGCCCTTTCTCTCTTCAATCCTGAAACGATCAAGCTCAAGATAAAATGGTTTCCAATCTAAAAAACCTGCCGAATGAGTTAAAAGCAACCGTGGTGTCAGGGCCCTCTTATCCCTTGGTATGGGACCTGGCAGCAGGTCCACTAAGGTTTGGTTTAGATGGAGATTCCCCTGGTCAACCAATTTCATAATGGCCAGGGTAGTAGCCAGGGGCTTGGTCAAAGATGCCAGATCAAATATAGTTTCCTTGTGCATTGGCTCTGCACGGGGAGTCAACAAACGATGGCCAGCTTCCCGTAAAAACGCAATCCTGCCTTTCTGAGCTACTAAGAGCACAGCCCCGGGATATACACCCTCCTTAACTCCATCAAAAAGCAGTGTTTGTATCCGATCCTCTTTTTTCATGTCCATTTACAACACCCGAAGGATTAGCTTGGTCCGACCTTGGTCAGCAGTCCTATTATAGCATGGCCTACCTCATCAGCAAATTCAGGGTCATTTATGTGATATGGCAAAAGCTGCAGGGATGAAGTCGCATTTAGTTTCTCTCTCAATGCATCCGCAAAAAACTCCGGGGCTCCAGGGTCATGTAATGGGCCCTCCTTATGATCGAAGGCCGAGAATCCTCCAAGGGGAACCAGAATTCGGCATGGCCCTTTGGCTGCATTCACCATATCGGCTATAACCCGCGCGAGGGCTGCCATTTCCTGTCTTTCCGTGCGAACGACCGTGATCGCAGGATTATGGGTATGAAAAGGCCGGCCTGGGAAACGCTCCCGGGCAATCTTTAGCGGCCCGGTAACCAGAAAATCAATATTGCCAGGGACCAGCACTGTCGGGGTGCCCTTTTTTAGGGCAGCAGTACCCCGCATCGCCCCCGCATCATAGTCCCCTCCGAATAGATGGTCCGCAATTTCGTGGAGAGATAGGTCCACCACTGCCGCCACAGCCTCCTCATGGACCATCTCTTCCATGGCCTTTCCCCCTGCCCCAACCGTATGAAAGATCACCACTTCCTTGCCCTCTGCTGTAAGGCGGTCTCGTAATTTTTTAACACAGGCCTCGGTTGTGCCCAGAGTTGAAATAAGAACCAAAGGTATTTGAGGCGAGACTGGCTCTCTTGCGTGTTTACACATGCCAGCCATGGCCATGGCCCCGTTGCGCAAGATCCTTCTCGTGATACGATTAAGGCCCGATATATCACAAACAGAATGGAGCATAAGAATATCTTTGGTCCCTACAAAGGGCCTTGTGTCCCGGGAGGCCATGGTAGATATCATGACCTTGGGAAAACCCACAGGGAAGTCCCGCATTACTGCTGTGCCAAGCGTGGTTCCCATGGACCCACCCAGACCTAATACCCCCCGGATCCTGCCCTGGCCAAAAAGTTCACGGGCGCATTTAATAGCCCCCGTGATCATAGCACCCAGGGCATCTCCTTCATTTCCCATTCCCTGGACCTCAGCCAGGGTTTTACCTCCCGCCTCAGCCACCTCATTCCGACCGATGTCCACCTGAACAGGACTATCACCTTTTATCCCCGCGTCCATAATCTGAACCGGAACTCCCGCCTCTTCGAGGCAGGCTTCAAGGTACTTGGCCTCGTTCGCCTTTGTATCCATTGTGGCTACTATCAGAACACATTCTGAAGAATCCAAAACAACCTCCCCTGTCTCTTTTCTGCGTTACATTATAATAGACAATATCCTATGTCCAGAACGAGTATAGGAGCCTGCCCCCCTTTCTTCAATCCTCATTCTGACTTGACTTGGACGTTTTTATACCTAATTTAAACGTAACTCAGTTTCAAAGTTCCATGGTTCACGCCTGCCCTGGCGCGACTTGATATGCATTCTTGAAACGATTGCACTGAATTCTACGCCAGGAGTTTCTACGCATCGGGAGAGGAAAGCCAGGTCTGGGCCAGGGGTTCAAGGTTAACTGATGAAAACTGCACGGTTTTGAGATATCGAGGGGTGGCACATTGCGCGTAACTGCTGCCGTTCATAGGTTCATCAACTATGTCAAGCAATATGAAAAATGCG
>JAUUWD010000199.1 GCA_030589225.1 Desulfobacteraceae bacterium
GGTATGCACAGACATTTACGGCCAATTACCTGGAACCACACTGGATGATGCTTGTCAGCCTGATAGCCATTGCAGTTGTTCTGGTGGTCAAACCTTCGGGACTCTTCAGTCATCAAAAGGAGCTTGAAGAGAGAATTTAAGAAACTTTCATTTTTTGATTCCATGAAAAGACGCAAGGAAAGAATAGACCGCGGCATAAAGGCACGCTCCGAACATAACTTTGCCCTGGCTTCCTATCGGGAAATGCTTTATCTGCTCGTGCCTAGGGCCATCCCGGTAGTGGGCCTTCTGGGTGTCGGTCCTTTTTTGAGTCCCTACTGGTAGGAAGTCTTCATCTCTACTGCGCTCTATGCGCTCCTTGCCATCAGTTGGGACCTGCTCATTTCAGCAGGGCTGATTTCATTGGGCCAGTCCCTTTTTTACGGCATTGGCTCATATGTGGCAGGCGCCTTAAACTACTACTGGGGCTGGTCTCCACTGTTTACAATACCCGTTGCAACGGTTGTGGGCGGGCGTTTGTGCACGATCTTGCTTCTCCCTGTGTTGAGGCTAAGAGGAATTTATTTTGCCATGGTAACGCTGGTCCTTCCTCTTATGCTTATGAGACTTGTAGAAGCCACTCGGATACTTGGTGGCACAGAGGGCCTTACGGGCCTTACTCCTTTTCCCAGCCCATTGATGTCACTTTATGTAATTCAGATTGCGCTTTTAATCGCACTTTTTGGATTCCGAAGAATTATCGATTCTGACTATGGCCTGGTCGTAAGGGGCATTAACGATAACGATCGGTCCGTGATGAGCGCTGGTATTAATATTTACTGGTACAAGACACAGATCCTTTTTCTGGGGGCCGCGGTGGGTTCTTTTGCAGGTGCATTCGGGACTCATGTGGATATGTTTGCAGGCATGCCGGGTTTTGCCCTTGATTACTCACTTTTGCCGGTGGCATCGGCGGTAGTGGGAGGGATGGGAACTTTTGCCGGACCCCTGCTTGGGGCCTTTATCCTGGTCCCTTTGTCAGAGATACTGCGCGCCCTCGGTGCACTCAGGATAGTTTTTTACGGTATATTCCTTGTGATTTTTATAGTTGGCCTGCCTGAAGGCATCTTCCCTTATATGCAGAGGAAGTATCATCAGTTTGAAAGATGGGTGGAAATTGAATGAATGATTTAATCCCACTGCTTAAGGTCTCAGGTGTCAGTAAATCCTTCGGCGGCGTTATGGCCGTAGCCTCCGTGAGTTTTGAACTCAAAGAAGGTGAACTGTTAGGCATCATAGGTCCTAACGGCTCGGGGAAGACCACCCTGGTAAATCTTGTAACCGGCTTTGTAAAACCCAATTCGGGAAGAATAGAATACAGGGGCAAAAACATCACAGGATGGGCTCCCCATAAGATCGTGAGCCTGGGTATTGCCAGGACTTTTCAGATGGTCAGGCCTTTTTACCAACTGCCTGCCTTTAAGAATCTGATTGTTCCGCTTTATTCTCCCAGGGTAAAGAAATTGGCGGGTGGCAAATATGGGGACCGGGACGCAGTGGCCCTTGACCTCTTAGAAGAAGTGGGGTTTGAACGGGATGCCCATGTATCTTACAAGTTGGCCGGTTCACTTCCACAGGGCTACCTGAAAAGGCTTGAACTTGCCAAAAGCATTGCCCTGAGGCCTGACCTGGTTATCCTTGATGAACTTTTTTCAGGCCTGAGTCTGGCAGAAGTGGCAAGCATTGTGCCCATTATTGAAAAACTCAGATTTCAGGGAAAGACAATCATCATGATCGAGCACCGCCTCAAAGAACTGTTTCGCATTGCAGACCGGGTTATGGTCTTGAATTATGGCAAAAAGATCGCAGAAGGACCGGGAAAAGAGGTTCTGGAGGACAAAGCTGTTAAAAACGCCTACCTGGGAAGTGAGACAGAATGAAGAATTTGGGAATTTAGGGATTAAGGAATTGGGGAATTCCTTAATTTTAAATTCCTCAATTCACAATTCATTTTAAAGGATATTTATGCTTTCAGTAGAAAACTTAATGGTTTTTTTTGAAAATGCCTTAGCCCTCAATGACTTCAGCATGGAAGTGAAGGAAGGCCAGATTGTTGGGATCGTCGGTTCAAACAGCGCCGGTAAAACAACACTGATGAACACCCTTTCAGGTCTTATTATTGACATGCGAATCAAGGAAAAACGAAGAGGCGGCGAAAGGATTACCGTCTATGGCAAAATAATTTTTAATGGAGAAGATATTACAGAAACCAAGCCGAATGACAGAGTAAAAAAAGGAATTGTTCTGTGTCGCGAGAGGCATCCCATTTTCCCTGAAAGCAACGTGCTTGAAAACCTCAAGATTGCAGGCTACCTGAAAAAAACCTCCCGTGTTCGGGAAATGATTGACTATGTTTTTAATCTGTTTCCTGCACTCGTGGATTTAAAATCCAGAAAGGCGGGTTTTTTGAGCGGCGGCGAACAGCAAATGCTGGCTGTCGGCATGGCCCTTGTTGCAAGGCCAACACTGCTGTTGCTGGACGAACCCCTTTTGGGTCTCAGTCCCATGATGCAGAATTTGTTAGTTGAAGCGGTCAAAGGCCTCAGGAATGATTCTGGTATTACTGTTCTTTTGAGCGAACAGTTCGCCCGACCAGTTTTGCCCATGATAGATTATGGCTATGTTCTTGAAAATGGGATGTTGACGCTAACCGGTACAGGTCAGGAACTCATGGATAATCCGGAGATAAAAGCAGCGTATTTTGGGGTATGAACGGAAACACGCGCAAGGCATAAGGCACAAGGCGAAAGCCATGGGATTTGAAACAACTGAATCCTTGCGCCCTGCGCCCTGAACCTTAAGCCAATGGTAGTAAAATATTCCGGGAGCCTCATAAGAAAAAGAGACATAAATGATGACCCAAAAAATTCCTTTTGAAAACATATACAACGCCTTTTCCGCAGCAGCGGCGAAATTTGGCAACAATACCGCCATTGTCTATCTGGGCACACGCTTCAGTTACGACAGGATACTTAAGCTTGCTGAGAATTTCGCATCCTCCCTAAGGGGTGAGGGTATTCAGGAAGGGGACAGGGTGATCATGTATATCCCCAATAGTGTCCAGTGGGTTATTGCCTGGCTGGGTATTCAGAGGGCAGGGGCTGAGGCCGTTCCCATCACGCCGATCTATACGGCCCATGATCTCCAGTATATTGCAAACGACAGTGGAGCAAAATATGTCATCTGCTCCGATGCGAACTATGGGTATGTCAAACAGGCATTCATGGAAACAGGGCTAAAAAAGGCCATTGTGACCAAGCTATCGGATCTCCTGCCATGGTGGAAGAAGCTGTTTGGCTGGGCCTTTGACAAGGTGCCGAAAGGAAAGATTTCAAAGGACGAGACCACCCTTTCTTTTAAGAAAATGGTATATGCACCTAATCGGCATTCCCAACTTCCTCCCATAAAAAAGGACGAGACCGACACGGCAGAGATCCTTTATACCGGCGGCACAACCAAGTTCCCCAAAGGCGTCCCCATTTCACATGGCCTGTACTTGGAATCAGCGCTTGAACAGATCACCGTATGCGATCCTCTTTTTCCTGGATCCGAGAATGTGGTTATTGGTTCCGCGCCTCTCTTTCATATCCTGGGACAAACTACGGCCTTGAGTGTCCTATTGGTGGGTGGATCAATCGTTTTGATGCCCAAAGTCAACCTGGATGCTATTTTTGATTCTGTACAACGGTTCAAGGCCAAGACTCTGATCGGGGTTCCCACGCTCTACAGGATGATCCTTGAACATGATAGGATCGACCTCTACGACCTGAGTTCACTTGAATATTGCTTTAATGGCGGGGATGTCCTGCCAGTGGAAATCAATGAGCGATGGCGAAAGAAATTTCATAAACCGATTTATCAGGGTTATGGCGCAACCGAGACATGCGGGGGTGTTTCCATGTGTCCCACATATGAAGAAAGCCCCTTAAAAAGCATTGGCAAGATTGTTCCCAGCAAGCAAATAAAGATAGTAGATTCCGAAACCCTGGAGCCGGTACCGCTGAATAAGCCCGGCGAACTGCTCGTCCATTCCAAAAGAATGGTAAAGGAGTATTGGAACAAGCCCGAGGAGACAGCAGAGGCCTTTGTGGAAATGGATGGCCTCAGGTATTACAGAACAGCGGACATTGTCTCTATGGATGAGGCGGGGCACATGTATTTTATTGACCGGACTGTGGATACCATAAAACATAAAGGTTATCGTGTATCGGCCTCCGAGATCGAAGCTGTCCTTCAAGAAAACCCTGCTGTTATTGGTTCATGCGTTGTTGGTGTCAAAGATCCAAAGGTTGGGGAGCGGATCAAGGCCTATGTGGTTCTCAAGGAAGATATCAAAGGTATTACTGGCTATGATCTCATTAAATGGTGTCGCGAAAAGCTTGTATCTTATAAGGTCCCCCAATATATAGAATTCAGGGATATGCTACCCAAGTCCAAAGTTGGCAAGCTCTTGAGGCGTGAGATCCGCAGCGAGGAAAAACGAAGGTCTGAGACGTGAAATATGCCTCTTCTATGCGCAATGGAAAGGTCGAGGGACAAGAGCTTTTTATGTAACATCTCAATAAGTCCGGGCATTCCTTCTGCT
>JAUUWD010000027.1 GCA_030589225.1 Desulfobacteraceae bacterium
AAAAACCTCAGAATTTCGAGTAATGCCCGTAAAAACCCAGATGCACTATTTTCCTGTTAATAAATAAAATGAGCGGTTCCAGGTTCAACGTTCAAAGGTTATAGTGTGCTGATGTTCTTAACTTTATTGATGCCGCTTGAGGCGTTAAGCCATTGTTATGATAGATTATATTTTCCTACTCAACCATTTAACCACTCAACTACTCAACGAGGTCTGTACTCCCTACCCCGTCCTGTTATTTTTTATTACTCTCAGTCAAAAGGCGTTTTACATTCAAACCCAAAATACTAATGTTCGAATGCTCAAAACAGTAGCACAAATGATTGCATTATGAATAGCCAAAAAAAACCCCCTGAGCAAGGAAGAAGAACTCAGGGGGTTGGAATTTGTAAAATCAAGGCGCCTGAAAATCCGGTGCGAAGCGGTTCCGAAGAAATCAAGGGATTAAACGGAGGCATACTGTGTGTAGAAAAAAGACCATTTCCGAATAGACGCTAATTAACCGTCAAACATGGAGGAGCCGGAAAGGATATGCCTGTACCATTTAATACGCGGACAGTACTGTCATAGGTCCAAAAATTTCATCAATTTGCGGGATGGTCATGTGTCCCTGTTCAAACAATATCGTACCTATGAGCCTGTGCTTTCCTTTTTCTATCTCCTCAATTGCCTGAATCTTTAACGCACCTACGAGCTGGTCTACCGTAAGAAATCCTTTCTCCACTGCTGTGGCACCAAAACGCTTTTTTTCGCATGTTGTTATGTCCATCTTACCCTCCGATTTTTCTTTTTTGCGGCTCGTTTAGATCTTGCCTGATACTACCAAAAACCGGATTTCATATTAATCATTTATTTCAATAAATATGCAAAAGGAATGCCATTTTATAAAACTTATTTGTTATGGCATTAACTTACTGTTTTCAATTAGGAATTAATACTGGGTTCACAGAAACTGACAGATTGGAACTTATTAAAGATAGGTCAAAATGAACTATTAAAAGATACGAATAGACACACAAAAGTCTATTCCAAAACAAACTTACTCCTTTATTCATATGATTCTTTGCCTCACCGACATTAGTTGACCCGAAATTCAGACAAATGCTTTTGTGGCTGAATGCACAGTTTGCGGAGCTTGGTTTACTTGATTTTTGCCCTGTGGTATCCTAAATAGTGCCCGACCGAAAACTGTTATTTTTCCTCCCGCTAATAGCGGGGCGTCAGGCTCAAATTATAATCCTCGAAATACTCAAGGTATGGATGCCTGTCCCCTTGTATTTAAGCGGGGTGGATATAATGATCATATCCATTATTTGCTTGAAAATTGGACATTCGGTGTTTGAAAAGTTATAACATCTGGAAATAATAGTAATTATTTCCCTACTCAACCACTTAACCACTCAACTACTCAACGAGGGCTAAATTACCTTAATACTTTATTTTGTTGAGCTTGAGTTAGGGATTGATAGTTTACTGTGAAGTTACAAATACGTGCTATAAGCGTCAGGAAGCAGGGCGAAGATGAAGCTAACCTATGGAATAACTGACAAATTATTTGTGTGGTTTTTTATTATCGTATTGATATTTTTCGGGACTATTTTGGTTTTTTACATAGACCTACAGCACATCGTGAAGATATCAGCAAACATTGTTAATAAAAACAATGAGATATCTGCGGCCTCAAAAAAAATGCTCGAGAACTTGCTCAGCATGGAAGAAAATGAGAAGAAATATCGTTTACTGGGCAAAGATGACTATTTGAATTATTTTGATACTGCACGAAAAGACTTCGAAGGTCAATTAAAAAAAATCGTGCAGATGGAAGCAAGGGGTATGGCAATCTCGGATAATTGGAAAAATCTTTATGAAAGTTACCTGAACATCTCTCCAAGGCTGAGAGACCTGAAAAAGGCCCAACCTTCCAAAATTCCGTGGATTCCTGTGAATGTGATCAACGAATGGATTGAGAAAATTTACATAGCCCGTGCCGAAAACGAGTATGAGGTTTATCTTGCAACAACAGAACTGAATCGCCGGGGTCAAACCTCCGCCCGAAATGGCCTGATTGGGATAGGAGTATCAAGCATGGTGGGTTTGCTTGGAATCATCTTTTTGGCTTATACCACCCTTCGTCCCCTCAGGGAACTCCTCAAGGGTATCCGGTCAATCTCGCAAGATAGATTTAGCGAGCCCATTCGTATCCGCTCCAAGGACGAATTTGGCGAACTGGCAGGGGCTTTCAATGAAATGTCCGTACGTTTAAAGGAAGAGGAACAAATGCGCTCGGATTTTGTCTCCATGCTAAGCCACGAGATCAGAACCCCCTTGACTTCGATCGGTGAATCAGTGAATATGATTGCGGAAGAGGTCATGGGGCCGGTCAATGACCGCCAAAGGAAATTTCTTGAGATTGCAAGTTCTGAAATAGGACGCATTGGTAATTTGTTGAATCATCTTATGCAGGTTTCGCGCCTGGCATCCAGTGCAATAAAAATACGACCTCTATCTATCGGTACCTCTGCCTTCGTTTCCGAGTGTATCCACGGCATGGCCCCTGCAGCGGAGGCAAAAAGAATCAAAATCGAGGCAGAAATCCCCCCCGGGATTCCCAACATGATGGCAGACCCGGAGCACCTAAAGCAGGTCTTTATTAATCTCCTGGGTAATGCCGTCAAATTTTCTCCCACTAAAAGCAAGGTTAAAGTGCTCATAGAAGAGGACGAAGCAGGCACAGACCTCATGTTCTCTATCTCAGACAAAGGGCCAGGCATCCAGGAAGAGGAACAATCCCTTATTTTTAACAAATACTATCAGGCCCGGAGAATAAGGGGTCATATGGACGGTGTTGGATTAGGCCTTTATATATCTAAACACATTGTGGAAGCTCATGGTGGAACATTGTGGGTAGAAAGCAAAATCGGACAGGGCAGCACATTTGGGTTTTCCCTGCCCACCGCTGGAAAATAGTCCCTGGCTTTTTAGAATGCCTTTTTTATAGGTATATGAGTAGCTGGTACGTAGAACCGAAACTTGTTGTATCATGAAAACCAAGCAGATTCATCAAGAGACTCTAAACTTTCTGGCATGGCTGACAATACTCATTTGGCTGTTTCAGGTCCTGGGGTGCGGTTTGGTGCTTGAGCCGACCGAAACAGCGAAGAAAACAAGCCGCCCCTGCCCTGATTTAATCGCATTGAGGATAGCAAACCAGGCCATTCAAAACGGTGACTTCAAAAAGGCTTTAGAAGGCTACAATATTTTACAACATTCTTCGGATGACAAAATCGCTCGTAAGGCGCATTACGGCCTGGCCTGTGCAAAATTGAGTTTGGCCGAAAATCCCGAAGACGTGAGAGAGGCTCTCTTGCTCTGGGATGCCTGGAGTAAGCATGCCCCTGCTGACCTGGAAGATGAGGACCCTCGCGTCCTGGGACCCTTACTGAAATCCAGCATTCCTCCCAAGCCAAACAAGACCCAGACAAGGCCTGCAGTAATATCCGATGAGAAATTAGGGCTCGAAAAGCTCCTCCGGGCCAAAGAAAAGGAAATCCAGCAACTTAATGATCGGCTGAAGGTCATGGAGAATGAAATCCAGACTATGTTGAAGAATCAAGCAGACTATGTTGGCGTCCTGGAAAGACAAATCCAGACTCTAAGAGACAAAATAAAGTCTTTAGAGGCCATCGACCAGAAGATCAAAGAAAAAAAGAAAGAGGTGTCTTCCCCTTGAATAGTCCTGAAGAGGTGAAAATCTCAGGTTCCCAGCAGTCCATCCTTGTGGTAGATGATGACCGGCACGTCCTTGAGGTGCTGGAGGCAAGGCTTTCATCTGGAGGCTTTCAAGTCCTAAAGGCCACTGGAGCTCCTGAAGCACTCAAGATCATCAAAACACAAAATGTGGATTTATTGATATCCGATATGAAGATGCCTGGTATGGGAGGGATGGGGCTATTGACAGAGGTGCGATCACTCAGGCCCGGACTTCCTCTGATCTTTCTCACTGCTTATGGGACCATCCCCGATGCCGTAAGTGCAGTTAAGGCGGGAGCTGTAGACTACCTGGCCAAACCTTTCGACGGTCGTGAACTGCTAAAAAAAATCCGCAAAATCCTTGAAGGCGTTTCTTTACACCTCACCAGCGATAAAGACTTTGATCGAATCCAGGACTTAGACAAGGTTAAAAGCCCTGTCATGAGAGAACTTTACGATCTTATTGAAAGGGTTGCCGCAAGTGATGTCAATGTGCTGATCCTCGGTGAAAGCGGTGTGGGAAAGGAACACGCCGCCAGCCTGATTCATCAAATGGGGCCTCGTCAATATCAGCCTCTCGTTGTTGTGGATTGCAGCGCCACACCTGAAGGCCTTTTGGAAAGCGAGCTCTTCGGACACGTTAAAGGTTCCTTCACACACGCAATTCGAGACAAAAAGGGGCTGATCGAAACAGCAGATGGTGGGACACTTTTTTTGGATGAAATCGGCAATGTGTCCCTTGAGATGCAAACCCGCCTTCTCCGATTCCTGGAAAACCGGAAGATAAGGAGGATAGGCGCGGTCCGGGAAACAGCAATCGATTGTCGTATAATTGCGGCCACAAATACGGACTTACTCAAAGATATAAAAGCAGGTCGTTTCCGGGAGGATCTCTATTACAGGCTACGCGTTTTCACTTTAAAAATCCCTCTGCTTAGGGAGAGAAAAGAGGATATTCCCTTTTTATCACAGGATTTTGTGGAAGCCTTTTGTAAAAGCCATAAAGTTCCAATGGTCAAGATTCTACCAGAGACAGTCAAATGGCTCTGTGATTATCCATGGCCAGGCAACGTCCGGGAACTCAAGAATGCCTTGGAAGTCGCAGTAGTCTTATGTAAAGACGGCGTATTGCGCCCGAGTGATCTCCGTATTACCGGACTTCCGGATCTTCCCAGTACTGCTTTGTCTGGAAGCGAATCTTTTTCTTTGCAGGAAAGCGAGCGCAACACGATCATTCGTGCTTTGAAACAGGCGGGTGGGGTACAGAAGAGCGCAGCCAAATTGTTGGGAATAAGCCGCAGGGCCATCCATTACAAGATCAAGAAATTTGATATCGATTCATCCGCTCTTCGGCCCAATGGTGATAGATCACATTAATTAAGTCTTCTCCGGCGGTTCCAACTTTTAGCGATCATGGAGCATTTAGGGTGGAAAAAGACATTTCTATAAGTGAAAGTACTCTTACGGCCTGCGATATGCTGTCAAGTGAACGTTACCGGGCCTTTGTGGAGAACATTGAAGACGGGGTATACGAATTAGATATTCATGGGAACTTCCTGTATTTTAATGACTCTCTGTGCAGGATTTTTGGATACCCGCGAGAGGCAATCCAGTTTCAAAATTTTGCCAACTTTATGGATGAAGAACGTGCCAAGCAGGGATTTGACGCTTTTACAAGATTGTATCAGACTGGCCAAGGCATTTCAGATCTTATTTGGAAAATTACAAAGAAAGACGGCAAAATCAGCATAATTGAACTTTCCGCAAATCTTATTACCAACAAAGCAGGAGAAAAAATTGGGTTTCGCGGCATTGCCCGGGATATCACGGACAAATTTAATGCCCGAGAAGCCTTGAAAAAATCAGAAAGGCGCTTTAGAACCCTCCTTGATTTCGTTCCATATCCTTTAGTGGTGTTTACCTTAGACGGACATGTTTCCTACCTGAATCCCGCATTCACTGAAAACTTCGGCTGGACCCTTGCTGAACTGGAGGGGAAAACAATCCCTTATGTCCCGCCCGATCTAGAGGAGGAAACCAGTGAAAACATAAAAAAGTTATTTAAAGAAAGGATTATCCGGCGTCAAGAAACTCGCCGCTTGACAAAGGATGGGCGGGTCCTGGATGTGAGCTTCAGGGCCACTGTGTATTCTGAAACCGAAGACGCACCTTCCGGTGAACTGGTAATTCTACGGGATATTACCCAGGAAAAACGAATCGCGCGGAACAATGAGGCCCTTCTTCGGATAAGTATGGCCCTCCCAAAATATCCTGATTTACAGGAACTCCTGGATTTCATTAGCGATGAGATAAAACGTCTTATCGGGACCGAAGGGGCCCTGGTTATACTCTTGGATGAGGAGAAGAATGAACTTTTCTTTAAGTCCGCAGCCCATGATGATTCAGCCACAGAAAGAAGGATGAAAGAGGTCAGTTTCCCGGCCAACAAAGGCGTTGCCGGGAAGGTGATCCGGACCGGAAAACCCTGTATCGTTGCGGATACGTCCAAAGATGCAAATTTTTATTCCGGGGTGGATGCACAGGTAGGGTTTAGGACCCGGAACATGTTAGATGTGCCCCTAAAAAGCAAGGACAGGATCATCGGCGTTTTGTGCGCCATAAACAAAAAGAGTGGTACGTTTGACAGGACAGATGTTGAGCTATTGAACATGTTTGCAGGTACCGTGGACCTTTCCATTGAAAATGCAAGGTTCTCGGAAAAGCTGAAAGAAGCTTATAACGAGGTCACAAGCCTCAATCGGGCAAAGGACAGGGTCATAAACCATCTTTCCCACGAATTGAGGACCCCTCTGTCCATTCTTGGCGCCTCTCTGAGTATTCTGACGAAAAGGCTTTCCTCCTTACCACGGGAGACATGGGGGCCTACCATAGAGAGGGCACAGCGAAACCTGGACCGCATATTAGAAATGCAGTACGAAGTTGAGGATATCATGCGGGACAGGCACTTTGAAACCCGCCATCTTGTTTCGTGGCTGTTGGACGAATGCGCTGATGAATTGGAGTCCCTTTTTGCCGAAGAGGTAGGGGAAGGCCGGGTGGTTGAGAAAGTAAGAAGTCGTATTGATGAAATATTCGGCGAGACCGAAAGTCCATCTCAGGATATTTTTCTTGATCAATTTGTCCACAAGATCTTTGAACAAATCAAACCACTTTTTTCACATCGTCAGGTAGACATCATAACTCGGTTTGAACAAACTCCAGCCATCAAAATGCCGATTGACCCGCTGCAAAAAGTGGTTGTTGGCCTGATCAAAAACGCCATAGAGAACACTCCAGATGAAAGCAAAATCGAGATTTCTGTGCGAAAAAGGGGCAGAGGAGTGGAGCTAATGGTCCATGATTATGGTGTCGGTATCACGGCTGATAATCAGAACCGTATTTTTGAGGGCTTCTTTACAACTCAGGAGACCATGGACTATTCCTCCAAGCGACCTTATGATTTCAACGCCGGGGGAAAAGGGGCTGATCTTCTGCGCATGAAAATTTTCTCTGAACGCCATAACTTCAAAATCCACATGACTTCTTCAAGATGCCCCCATATACCTCTTGACAGGGATATATGCCCAGGGAAAATAAGTAAGTGTACCTTTTGTAAAAAGAATGAAGACTGTCATCGATCCGGGGGCACTACATTTTCCGTTTACTTCCCGGTATCTTCTGAAGAAGGCAGGGTTACGGAGGAGAAATATTTTCCATCTGGTTGACAAAAAACAGAGATTTCAATATGTTTATATGCTAAGATCATCTTCGGTTTCTGAAAAGGATCAGTCTATTTCACGGTCAGCAAAGGACTGGAAGAAAGATGAACCTTCTTGCACTTGAAAAGAGAATCTTGGATAAAGAACTTTTAATCCCCAGAAAATCAATTGAAAAGCGGGTAAAGGAACTCGCCAACCAGATATCCTTAGACTATGAGGGGAGGGACCCTGTCCTAATTGGTGTATTAAAAGGCGTGATCTTTTTCCTGGCCGATCTGGCGAGAGAGCTCAGCATTCCCGCTAAGATAGATTTTATCAGGGCGGCCAGCTATGGATCGGGTATGACCTCCGGCCGTACTATCCAATTAACCAAAGACATAGAAATCCCTATCCAGGGAAAACCGGTGATCCTCGTTGAAGATATTGTGGACACCGGTCTGACTTTAACGCATATTATTCAGGAAGTAGAGCGTAAAGGTCCTGAATCCATCAGAATTTGTGCACTCATCGAGAAGCTTGAGCGACAAGAGATGAAGGTTCCTATTGATTATTGCGGTTTTCAAATAAAGGAAGGCTTTATTATAGGCTACGGACTTGACTTTGATGAGAAATACCGAAACCTGCCTGACCTTTATGTTCTGAGGTAAGAGGCAATTGTTATCTTCAACAGGAGGGTGACATGATCATCCAATGTGAAAAGTGCCAGACAAAGTTCAATATTGACGAATCCAAACTCAAGGAACAGGGTTCCAAAGTCAGATGCTCCCTTTGCAAGCATACTTTTGTGGTGTACCCGCCGGAACAGGGTTATTTTGAAGAGGGAGAGACCATGGCCTTGAGCAAAAAAGAGATAGAAAAGACCATGGCACAGGACTTACCAGGGGCCTTGCATGAAGAAGAAATTGAGACCGGACCGGAAGATCAGGCTTCCCATTTTGATGATGCCCTTGATGAATCACTGGAAGGTCCGGAGGAGGAGGATGCTGCGCCAGTTGATGTTTCCCATGCTCATGCAGAGAAAGAAAAGACTGGTGACGAAAAGCAACTTGAACCTGCCCATATTAAGGAAAAGACCACTCAAAAGAGGTCCCGGACACGGCATTTGTTGCCTGTTCTTCTTGTGATCGTCCTTATCCTTATAGGCGCTGCTGCTGCAATATTTCTTTGGGCCCCTGAGATCATTCCTGATTCTCTGTCCATGCTAAAGCCGGTGGAAAAGCAAGAAATAGCCGACATGGGTGTACGCCGCCTTTCCTTTAAATCGGTTACCGGTTCTTTCGTTGATTCCGAAAATTCAGGGAACCTCTTTGTGATTCGGGGCGAAATAACTAACGACTATCCGAAGAGCCGGAGTTTTATCCTTATCAAAGGGAGCATACTGGACGATAAGAACCAGGTAGTGAAGAGAAAGTTGGCTTACGCGGGCAATAACTTCAAAGAAGAAGAGATCAGGTCTTTGCCCCTTGAGAAAATCAACAAGGCAATGAAGAATCGGTATGGCATGGGCAGGAAAAATGTCAATGTGGCACCCGGTGCAAAAATCGCATTCACCATCGCCTTTGAGGACCTGCCAAAGAATTTGAGTGAATTCACTGTGGAGGCGGTAAGTTCATCTCCTGGCACCAAATAGTCAGGCATGAACCTTCCATGGATCGACACGTAAAAGGGGCATTATGTTATGCCCCTTTGCTGTTATTGGGAACACGATGTCATTAACTTAATGTACATTCCTTAAAAATTTTCTGGGCTTTTATAAGTGCAGGAAGATCGTCTACCCCCATCACCTCATCTTCGTTCTCTGAAATCACAAATCCAACAGGTAGTCCGTCATTGTGCATGTATTCTACAATATCCGTAATAAAGTACTCTTTTACCTCTCTCAACTGTCCATTGATCTCTTTTTGAACCTTATGAGGCCTTGATGCAAGCACCAGGAGATATCTGAGAATATCCTCTTTTTTTCCGGCATATATCCCTGAATTGCAGACCTGAAAAGCCTGCTGCTTGTCTTCCGGGTATTCTCTCCAGTATTTCCATTCGATTATTTTACATACCCGGGGTCCTTCTATTTCCAGGACCCCATATTGTTTTTTGGATTCCGGGCGGAAGCCAAGGACCATTAAGCTATTGTCGCTTAGGCCCTTGACCAGCGACCTGTATGTGGCCTCTTTGACGAACGGGACATCACCCATAGTAACGATGAGTTGATCACAGTCCTGTCTTTCCAGAAATGCCCGGGCTGAAAGCAGGCCTCCCCCTGTTCCATTGAGTTCGGGCTGTTCGCAGTATGTGGGGTAAAAATCTCGGGTGGCCTCCATCACCGCTTCTTTCTGGTAATTGACAACCAGGGCTTTTGGGCCATCCGGCAGGCTGCTCAGGATTTGTAAAAGAATGGGATGTCTTCCCTTGTAAGGAGATTCTTCGGAGATCAATGGCAGAAGGGTTTTGTTACCGTCAAATTCCTTCATGCGGCTCCCCCTGCCAGCGGCAAGGATCACGGATGCTGTTTTTGCGCTCTCTTCCAAGACTTCTCCATTTTACTGTTCTAAAATCACCCCTATTTAACAGAACTCCACTTTAGAGGCAAGCCAAAAGGCGAACCTGGCCAGGGCTAAGTCATTTAA
>JAUUWD010000102.1 GCA_030589225.1 Desulfobacteraceae bacterium
TGGAGCGGAGAGGCTGTTAAACTGATAAATAGCGAATTTGAACAGATGAAATTTGATATCATCGATCCCGGTGTCAGAATCAATTATGTGCCCGATGATAAGGGTATAGATGCCTGCTACGAGCTAGGCAAAAAGATCGCCAGGGCTCTGCCCGAGGAATAGTTGGTGCCTGAACGAAAACCCAGTTCAGGCACGATTTTGGATTTTGGATTGTGGATTTTGGCCTGCCCGTCCCGAGACCGGGACGGGATCGGGAGGCGCGACTTGGTGGCCATATGTCGTAATCTGACGAAGCAGTTATGCTCGATCAGCCTCTCTCACAACGTATCAAGGCCAGGTCTGGGCCAGGGGGGGATTTTTCCAATACCGCCCGAACTTTTTAAGTGCTTACGGAGGGTTGACTCAATATTTTCCAAAAGACAACAGAGGAGGTGAAGAAATGAAAGAGCTGAAGGTTGGTTGCGGCAAGCCGACAGGAGCGACTGTTGGTGAGCCGGAGAAGGAACAAACCCATGGGGGAGAATCAAAAAGCGAAAAGGAGGTAGTTATGTCATCAGTTAATGTTGGAACAAAGGCCCCTGATTTTGAGGCTCCCGCCTTTTACAAAGGGGAGTTCGGACAGGTCAAGCTCTCAGATTATCTTGGCAAGTGGGTAGTGCTCTGTTTTTATCCCGGAGATTTTACCTTTGTCTGAGCAACGGAATTGGCAGCAGTTGCTTCCAAATATAAAGATCTCCAGGAACTGGGTGTAGAATTATTGTCAATCAGCGTGGACAGTCATTTTGTGCACAAGATGTGGCAGGACAACGAACTTTCCAAAATGGTGGATGGGGGAGTGCCCTTTCCCATGCTATCCGATGGACCTGGTAAGATCGGTTCAGTCTATGGTGTATACGATGAGAATGCAGGTGTCGAAATGCGGGGCCGCTTTATCATTGATCCGGATGGCGTAGTACAGGCGTTTGAGGTATTGACTCCGCCTGTAGGCCGTAATGTAAGCGAGCTAATTCGGCAGATACAGGCATTTCAACTCGTTAGGAAGACCAAGGGCGCTGAGGCTACACCTTCGGGCTGGCAGCCCGGGAAACCCACTCTCAAGCCGGGACCTGATCTCGTGGGTAATGTATGGAAAGAGTGGAAAACTGACCTGGCCTTTTAATCTGAACTTTTGATCCTTCAAATACCCCGGTGAGGGCCTTTATCAGGTTCTTTCCGGGGTAACTTTTTTGAAAAATGGATAAAGACGCTGCAAAATTTAAAAAGGAAAAATTGGTTCATCATTTGAAGGAACTGAATTCTCTGCTGGTGGCGTTTTCAGGTGGTGTTGACAGTACCTTTCTCCTGGCCATGGCCCACGAAGCATTGGGACAGAATCTGCTGGCGGTTACGGCAGACTCTGTTATTCATCCGATCAGGGAAACCGAAAGTGCTCGCGATTTTGCACGGGAAAAGGGCGTTCGTCATATTATTGTTCGACCAGACGAACTAAACATCCCGGATTTTGTATCAAACACTTCCGAGCGATGCTACCACTGCAAGCGGAATCTATTTAAGCTTTTTTTTGAAATTGCAGGAGAAAAGGGTATCAAACATGTGGCCCATGGCGCCAATGTGGATGATCTGAAGGATTTCCGCCCGGGATTCAGGGCAGCCGGGGAAATGGGGGTTATGGCTCCACTTGTAGATGTTCAACTCGGTAAAGAAGAGATACGTTTACTATCGAAAGAAATGGGCCTTGGCACATGGGACAAACCGGCTATGGCATGTCTCGCCTCCAGGATTCCCTACGGGGATTTGATTACTGAGAAAAAATTGAACATGGTGGAGGAGGCTGAAACCTTTCTTGCAAATAACGGCTTCAGGCAATTCAGGGTAAGACATCATGGATCTGTGGCCAGAATAGAAGTAGAGCCATCGGAGATAGAAAAACTTACTGCGCCCAATCTAAGGCAGCGTCTTGTAGATAAATTCAGGCAAATAGGCTTTCTCCATGTTGCCTTTGACCTGGAAGGTTATGTGTCGGGAAGCATGAATCGAGCAATAGGGGATGTGAGAAAGAAAGGAACATCGGAATGAGTTACAAGGTGGTATTGGCAGATGCATACAAAGGCTATACCAGGGATCTGGACAAATTCATTACGCCCGGGGAAACGGTCCGGCGCTTCAAGGAAAAGCTCAAAAAAATCAACCTTGATATCCTTGAGGGGACCGAAAGAATTGATAATGGCCGCCTTGATATCCCCGTCTATTTCAGCATATGTGGCCAGGATGCAGAAGAAATAATTGGGACCAGAAAGCAAATGGGAAAAGGGGGGACACCCCATCAAGCCGAAGCCAGTGCAGTAATGGAATTGGCAGAGAGGTTCAGTTTTTTCAGTTTTAAGGACAATCCGAGGAATTTCTTGCTTGAAGAATATCGAAACATAAAAGATCGCGCATTACCATTTGAAAGCATTGCCCAGTCCGTTCATGACGATTCTTTAGAGCTTGACCGTGCCAGGGAGGTCTTTTCAAGACTGCCCCTGAAGTGGACCCGGGGCTACAACTTGACGAAGGACAAGGAGTTGCTCATCCCTTTTGACTGGTTTTTTACTATCAATGAGTTCAATGGCACCTCGGCCGGAAACTGTCAGGAGGAGGCAATCCTCCAGGGAATCTGCGAGGTGGTGGAAAGGCATGTCTCTTCCGTCATCAGCTTAAATAGACTGAAGACCCCTGCCATTGATCTCAGTTCAACTGTTGACCCGCTTGTTCTGGAACTGATTAAGAAGTACCAAAAGGAGGGTATTAAACTGTATGTCTCGGATTTTTCACTAAATACCGGGATCCCCTCTATCGGAGTCCTTGCCTACGATCCTTCCACCTTTCCTGGCAAGAGTGAAATTGTCTGGACTGCAGGCACAACCCCTAACCCTCAAAAGGCACTGAACCGGGCTTTGACAGAAGTCGCCCAACTCGCTGGTGATTTTGATACCAGCGCCAATTATGTGGCAAGCGGTCTTCCCAAGTTTAAAGACTTAGCTGAGGCCGATTTCGTCAGGCATCCCGACAAAAAGATTGGAATATCCAGCTTGCCGAATCTTTCTAATGACAATATAAAGGTGGAAGTAGAGAACTGTATTGAAGCTCTCTCGAAAATGGGCATGGAGGTGATCCTTGTTGATATTACTCACCCCAAACTGGGCATCCCTGCCTTTTACACCATCATCCCCGGGGCTCATTTCAGAGAACGGGCAGCGGGTACCTCCGTTGGGATGTTCTCGGCCAAGCTTATTGCTGAAAGTGGTGATTCCGTATGGGCCATAAAGGAATTGAAGGAGATGGATAAACTCCTGCCGGGCAAATACTATGTCAAATTCTTTTTAGGGTTATCCCATCTTTCAATCAATGAACCAATCAAGGCCCTGAATTATTTGGAGGAAGCATTGAACCTTGACCCAAAAGACCAGGACATTCCAAGTATCTATTCCTATATGGGGATTTCCTATAAAGAGCTTCAACGCTATGGTGAGGCCATCGAGACGCTCAAAAAAGCAGAAGAGTATGACAGGGAAAGAACAGACGTCTATAACCTCATGGGCTTCTGTTATTTCAAGCTCAAGGACCACCAGAAGGCCATTGAATGCTTTAAAAATGTCCTACAACTGAATCCCGGTTCCGCCATTGACTATGCCAATATCGCTTCCAACTACCGGGATATGGGTGACAGGGATAAAGCCATTCAGTATTACAAGTTTGCACTGGAACTTGACCCAACCATTGATTTCGCCAGAGACAACCTGCAGATGCTGGAACAGTGATAAAGGGGTCTACCCTTGACTCATATGGAATGTTAGACACGTGAAGGGGGTCAAACCTTAACTATTGACAAAAGAATATCATTTTGGTATTTGGTCTTTTATGGTTAGGCCTCTTCGCATAGAATACCCTGGTGCCTGGTATCATGTGACCAGCAGGGGAAATGAAAAGAAGAAGATATACAGTGATGATCAGGATAAAAGAAGGTTCCTTGAGATTCTCTCAGAGACCAGGAATCTCTACGGCGTAGAGGTGCATGCTTATGTGCTCATGGAAAACCATTTTCACCTCGTTCTCATGACCTCTGAGGCAAATCTCAGTAGTTTCATGCAGCGATTCAACACAACCTACACAGTTTATTACAATCGTCGTCACAAAAGAAGTGGTCATCTTTATCAGGGTCGATACAAAGCAATCCTTATTGAAGAAGACAATTATCTCTTGGAATTGAGCCGTTATGTGCACTTGAATCCTGTCCGAATTAAGAAATTTTCAAGATTTGATATCAAAGAGAAGCGGAGTATTATTCGGAGATATCCCTGGAGCAGTTATATTGGTTACATCCGTTTGAAAGACCGTGAGGCATTTGTAAATTACGGCAAGATTCTTGGGATGATTGGAGGTAGGGATGTTGAAGAGAGAAGAAGGAGGTATGAGAGGTTTGTAACCGGCGGTATTGCTAAAGATATGAATATGGCCTTCTGGGAGGATGTTAAGGGTCAGGCAGTATTAGGTTCAGAGGGTTTTGTTGATTGGGTGTATGAAAATTATCTTTCAGGGCATGAGTGTGACAGAAGGGAACTTCCGGGGATCAAGGATTTAAAAATCGGTCCCAACACACCAGAGGAGATAGCCAAAGAGGTAGCTTCTGAATTTGGGTTAGATCAAGCGGAATTATACGAAAGGCGTGCCCAATGCCGGGATGCCCGTTTAATATTTTTAGAGTTGTGTCGTATATATTTGAGCAGGAAGATGAGTCTTTCGGAGATCGGTAAGGGATTGGGTGAAATCAGTGCATCTGCATTAAGCCGGAACAAGGTACGACTGGCAGAGAAAGTAGAAAAAGATCCATATTTGAGGCATTGTTTTGAGAAAATAAAAAATGTATGGAGTGGATCTTAGTAAAGAGTTAAGGTTTGACCCTCTTTCTTATTGGACCCTCTTTCTTATAATTCAAATGAAGGCTGCACTGTGTTTCTGGGTCAGACATGAGGACTGTTTGGTAATTTATTCAGGATCCGGCCGCTTCCACTGGTAGGGCAGCTCCTGAATCGTGCCCGGTTCGGTCATGGTCTTCAAGGCGTCCAGGGCATCGAGAATGATACGCCTCTGGCGTTTCACGTTGCCCGGTTCACCAAACATACTGCCCCGCGCAAATTTTACAAGCAGGGCCCGGGGCGGTTTGATGTGGGCCATCCGGTCGGCCGCGTTGCCCATGGAGATGGTGGGAATACCCGTTTCCTCTGCCATCCGTTGAATCAGACCCACGGTCTGATGACACTTGGGTCAGGCCGGCACCAGGAAGAGGACGTCGACACCTTCGGCCTTGATCCGGGAAATGAATTTTGGAACCGTCTCCGTGACCAGGGTCACCATGTCGTTGACATAGCTAAAGCTGTAGTGCGTCTCCGCTACCTTGCCGATGATATTTTCCTTTTCCAGTTCGATGAAACGCTGGATGGGAAAGATAATGTTGATGTCCTGCTCCGCCAGGCTGTGGTCGTAATGTGCGTGGGCAATAGCGAGGTCTTCCTGACGGACGGTTTGGGGGATCTCCCGAAAGGAGGTGTCGCCGTGGATTGACACGGTGTCGAAGGGCGGCTGGCGCTCCTTGAGATAGAATCCGCCGCTGGTGACCAGTGCGAAGGTCTGCTCAGAGGGCTGACCCTTGTAAGGCGTCCAGGGTACTCCATCTGAGATGATGAACGGATACTTCTTTATAATCTCCTTCATGTTGCCTGCCTGATAATCCGGCAGGCTTTCTTCTACCCACTTCTCGTAAGCGGGTTTGAACTTCTCAAGATCTATCGGCATCGGCTTTCCTTTCTTCATTTAGTGCACGAAATGATGGAAAAGGTGTCTCAACAAGTGGGAGGAGACTACATATACTTTTGGGAAAAAGCAATCACTTAAACGCAAACCCTTTCTGTCAAGGGTGTATGTCTGCCCACACTATCTCGATCTCGTTCAGATAAACTCCAGTTCAAGGATGGAGGGACGTCCTGAAAGCGCCGGGATAAACCGGCATAGAGAAGGGGATGAAAGAGCCCTACATGAAAGGAGTAGCTGAACCATCATGGCCCTGAGCTATGCGTCGATGACCAGTAAAGCGTAAAGGGGGACGGGTATAAAAAAATAGTTATATTTTGAGAATAAGGAATAAAAAGGCTGT
>JAUUWD010000139.1 GCA_030589225.1 Desulfobacteraceae bacterium
GCGATCGTTTCAAGAATGCATATCAAGTCGCGCCAGGGCAGGCGTGAACCATTGAACTTTGAACCTGAGTAGTTACATGAATGTTACCAATAATCATTCACCTGTTCCAGAATCATTTTAACACGTTTCTTGATACGGTAGGAAAACTGTGGTGAATCAAGTATCGGCTGTAATGCCTCTTCCGCGATATCAGCAGATGAGCTTTCAAAAAAACGGAACACGGCGGTATACCAGCCTCGAGTCGTATTGTTTGAGGGCGTGCGAAAAAGATCTTTCACAAGCAGTCGCGCAAGCTTTTTTTGAAAATTGAGAGTAAACTTAAGTTGCCGGAGTATCTCAATCCTTAGATAGGTTTGTTCCACCGTTGTTGGAGGTGGCAGATCCTTAAGATAGGAAAAAAGGGCATTAAAAGCGGCTTTATTCTTCTGACTGATTAAGCCTCCAAAACTTTGAACGGCTTTTTTACGTGCTTCCGGGGTCTTTGCATTGTCCAGTCTTTCCACGTACTTTTCTACCGGAACTTTGGCCCAATCGATCTCGTCAACCATATCCTCGAATATGGCCTGCTGTATTGTTTCTGATGTCAAATTCCCATCCTTAGCCAGTTGATCAATGGCGTTGCTCAATTCAGGCGACAAAGGGATGTCTTCGTCAGAAAATTCCATCGGATCAAAATCAGGACATGCCTCCTGTTCCCAGGAAAAGCGTTTTTGCTTTACAAGGTCCTGGCAACGAGAAAAGTCCTGCTCCTCTAATATTTCGTCAAGATAGGGCTCAAATTCAGGATCATTCAAACAAATAACAAAATCGCTCGCAAAAGGTTCAGAAAGAAAACAATAGTTACAGTTAGTGCAAACTCTTTCAAGTTCAAGCTCATCGGAAGTTGTATCCATTATGCAATTCCTTTCTCTTTCAACTACTTTATCCGAAACCTTAGTTCATTTTTCTCACTTTAGTCACTTAAATACGTAAGGATCTTTTCTACATCACAGTGTGTCTCAAAGTGATCGGCCAGGCGGTCGTACTGGTGAAAACGTGCAAGCCTCCCCTGACTGGAGGCTCTCTCTTTCAGGCCTTTGGCCCCCCGAAGGGTATTTATAAAGTCACCCCTGAAGCCAGGGGAATCCAGAATGCCGTGTACATAGGTGCCTGAAATCTGCCCCCCGTTGACAAACCAGCCGTCAGTCCAGGTCGTCTTATCCCCGGGCGGATGAATCTTTAAGAACGGCTCTCCTTCAAGGCCCAGGGATCTGGTCCGTCCCATATGTATCTCATAGCCGTTTACCCGCTTTTGATTTAGCAAGCAGATCCCCGTTACCCTTTGGACAACTTTTTGACCTTCCAGAATAGTGGTAATAGGGAGAAGCCCCATTCCTTTGACCTGGTTTCGTTTCGATTCTACACCAAAAGGATCCTTGATCCTCTCTCCCAGGAGCTGATAACCCCCACAGATGCCAAGAACTCTGCCGCCTCCTTTAGCAAATCTTGAAATGACCTGTTTCCACCCTGTACGGGCCAGCCAGACGGCATCTTCCATTACATTTTTCGCGCCCGGCAGGATCAGGCAGTCGTATTGACTTGAAAATTCTTGAGATTTAAAAAGGTAATTGACCACCACATAGGGCTCCCTGTCGAGGATTTCAAAGTCCGTGAAATTGGAAATGGATGGAAGTCTCACTACACCTATATTAACTGTATTTGGACCAACTGGCCTGGCTTTTCGTTTATCCTCCTGGACCGCAACAGAGTCTTCCGAATCGATGACAATATCCTTGTAGAACGGGACAAGACCCAAAACGGGCTTACCGGTTTTTTGCTCAATGTATTCTATGCCTGATGAGAAAAGCCGTGGATCTCCACGGAACTTGTTGACCAGAAATCCGATGGTAAGCTCTCTCTCTTTTCGGGTCATAAGATGATAACTTCCAATTATCTGTGCAAAGACGCCTCCACGATCAATATCCGCAACCAGAATGCAGGGAGCGCCAACTGCCTTTGCCATGGAAAAATTGACAAGGTCATTCTCCTTGAGGTTCATCTCACAACAACTTCCTGCCCCCTCCATGACAATAAGGTCGTATTCTCTGGCCAGCCGATCATAGGATTCCATAACAGCATTTTTCAGCCTGGGTTTGAAGTCATGGTAAGCTAAGGCATCCATTTGCCCGAACACCTTTCCGTGAAGGATAATTTGGGAACCCTGGTCTGTGGAAGGTTTCAAGAGGATGGGATTTATGTGCACTGAGGGTAGCACGCCGGCAGCTTCGGCCTGTACAACCTGCGCCCGACCGATCTCGCCTCCCTCAATTGTGACGTAGGAATTGTTGGACATGTTCTGGGCCTTAAAAGGGGTAACCTTGTAACCCTTTCTCTTAAATATCCGGCAAAACGCTGTGGTGGCGATGGACTTTCCCACATCGCTGCCGGTTCCCAGAAACATAATAGCTTTTGTCATTTCCTTTTGTTTCCTCTTTTTGCGAACTTGCACCTCAAACTGACGAGACCTGCTCTATCGCGATGCTGGATACCGGATACTGGAAGCTGGTCGAAGGCCCCGTCTTTAGCGGGGATAAAGCAAAAAAGGGTTTCTTCACAAAATGAGAGAATCCGTCTGCGTATTTGTGAATTGGAGTTTTGATAATTTGGTTCATGAAACTTTTAATCAGCGGTAATTTCAACACATATCTCATCAGAGTAGCTGGAATGTCCAGCTGAATTATAAGCACGTATGCGATAGTAATAGGTCACTCCTGCCTTTAGAGCAGTATCGGTATACGTGGTTGCATTTTCGCCAACTTTTGCTATCTGACGGTAGGTTCCCCCAGAACCTTCCTTTCTCTCTATCTCAAAACCCATTTCATTGGAAGTATCCTCCCAGGCCAAATTGACCTGGCGGTTAGATACAGCACACTCGCGTAAAGGGCTGTGCGTCGAAGAAATAGCCTTTGCTTTTTCAGTGCGATCCGCGCACCCATTCAACAAGGCCAGGCCAGTAAAAAATACTAACGAAAAAACAGCAAGCTTTAAGGTTAGAATGACGACCTCTTTTTGATGAATTTCCTCTGTTTTTTGGTCATGGGTTGGCTGTCAGGTTGAACAAAACCGTACTTCTCAAAGCAAAATCGGATTTGGATATTGAAGCTCCCTGCGGTGATAGGAGATATCCCGGTAATTCAGATCTGTCATGAAAATAAGGTCTTAAAAAAGAGCGGCAATCAAATTTTCAGAGTTTCTACCAGCCGTTTTTTTCAATAGTTGATGATGTGATTTGTACGACTATTTGCTGAAACAAAGGCCGTTTAATAATGCATTCAGTGCCATTCTTAACACAACCGGCTTACGATCCGTTTCAACGATGCCGCTTAGTTGCGCGATCTTCTTCCCTGCGATTTCCTCGGCCACATTATTGCACCAGAGTTTATAGCCGCTAAGATCACAAATCAACCCTCTTTCATAATTGTCGCTTATGGCAAAAGATGCCTCAATAAAGCCGGCATAGCGGGGATCGAGAAGTATCTCTTCAATCCCGCCACCAAGGCCACTTTTTTTATAGATACAATCACATTTTGCTTCGGATACAAGCCCATATATGTTGATTTTTCTATCCTTCAGCCGGTGGAAGACATTCCTCCTGTTGATAATGCCGTTTTGTTTGTAAACAGCCTCCTGGACACCGGCATAGACCGCCTTTGCGATAAGCTCTCCTAACTTTGAATGTCCGCCGGCGTTTTCAATCTGGATGCCTGTTCCCTGGATCACGATGATATTGTCGGTTCCTGTGCCTGTGGCCTGGTTATACAGCGAAGAATAGGCACTTCTAATATCAAGATCCTGCAAAGCGGCGGTTTTGGCCTCAGTAGCGCTGATAACAGCCCTTGTCATGGCCCGGGGTGTTAGTTTCATGTTTGGTAAAAGAATAATATTGATAGTTCCCGGTTCATAGAACCTGCCCTCATCCTTAGACATCCGCACTGCATTGGACTTAACCCCGGCAGTTACCAATGCGTAGATCTCCATGTCCCTGAACTTTTGTCGTTTAACGATCAGGTTGTCCATATCCGCACCTGTGAAAAGAAAACTGGCCGTCTCCTCTGATTTACCGATAACCTGATATACCCGTTGTCTCACACCACTCAAACCGGACTTATGGTCAATCCCCCAGCAGGGTGGAGGGGAGTAATGGTTACCCACTGATTCTATTCCTTTGCGCTCTCCTTCAAGGGTTGAGACCACAGATAAGGGTTCATTAAAATCAATGATCAAAGTCTTGTTTGGAAAATCGTGGATGTGGCTGTAAGAAATGCGTACGTCATTTATGTAATCAAGATCAAATTCGAGCTTACGTGACTTGAATATCTTTTCTTCAAGAACCTGATCTTCTTTATTCGAAAACTCATCCGTATAGATTCGTGATGAAAGCCAGGAGACAAAATAACCGGTATTAGTGGATGCCCTGCACGTAAGGTTACAGGGAAAGTAAAATATGTTACCATTTTTTACAGCATCTACATCTTTCCATCCCGGACGATCAAAAAACTTTCTGGCTGTTTCCCTGTCATTGCCACAGCCATAAATAACCTGCGGATTAAAGTTCATCCACTCCTCTTTGGTGATGACCACGATATATCCCTTTTTTCCGAACTCAGGTGGAATACCACCCGCGGCCCTGATCCTTTCATTCTGGAAGGAATCATCTCCGGGTGTCATTACCTCGTCACGCCCCATTAAGCGAATAACCCTTTTTCTTTTTGGTTGGGGTATTCTGGCCACCTTTTTGGTGATAATTTGAAGTTCATTCTTGATCTTTTCAATAACCTTTTTAGCCTCATCTTCTTTGTTAAATATCCTGCCTAATATACGGATATTCTTATAACTGTCGGCCATGGAATCTGTTTCAAGGTTGACAAGGTGGCATTTGCCGTGGCCGAATTTGTCCTTTACCTGTTTATGAAAATGAGAATAAAAGATAACATCAGGCCGCATTGCTTCAATGGTCTTAAGTGATGGTGAAAAAAAGCCACCAATAATCTCCTTAGTGGCTGCCTCAGAAGGATATGTGTCGTGGTAGGTGATTGCCTTGACCGCATCACCCGCCCCGATCTTGAAGATGATTTCAGTGATGGACGGCACCAGGGATACCACCTGGGAGGGCCTATCGTTGATAGTGATTTTATTCCCCTGGGAGTCGATAAATTCAACCGGGTAGGGAAACGCCGGGGCGGTACTTAAAAGAACAGCAAGGAAAATAATGGGTGATAGGACTGCGATATGGAACCTTTTTTTCAGATTCATGTTTTTCCCTGTTCTTGCAGTAACCTGATATCTGCTTCACTTCTCAATTCCACTTCTCGCCTCGATACCTTTCTGATAGTAATGTTTTATCTCTTTCATCTCCGTTACCAGATCAGCCGCCTCTATAACCCTGGT
>JAUUWD010000255.1 GCA_030589225.1 Desulfobacteraceae bacterium
CGGAGCAGATAGTTATGTCATGTTTTTCGCAGATCGAAGTCAGGGTTCTCAGTTCATCCTCAGTGAAGACACGTCCCACAGGGTTATAGGGATTGCATAGGATAAAAAGACTGGTCCGTGGTGTAATGGCACGTTCCAGCCTGTCGAAATCAAAGGTCCAGCGACCCTTGTCCTCCACGAGATCAACGGTGATCAGGTTTCGACGTGAATACTTGGGTGCAGTCAAAAAAGGGGGATACGCAGGCACCGCGGTTAGCACATCATCCTGGTCCTCTCCAACAGAACGGCAAGACACGTTAATCCCCGTGACCAGGCCTGGGAGCCAGACGACCCAGTCGGGTTGAACGTTCCAACTATAATCTTTTTGGAGCAAGGCAAGAATAACCTCCAATAGCTCTTCAGTGGATACAGCATAGCCAAATATCCCATGTTCCACACGATTGTGAAGGGCTTCAATCACAGCGGGCGGTGAACGGAAATCCATGTCTGCCACCCAAAGGGGGATGATATCCTTACCCTTATATTTCTCCCACTTCATGCTCCCGGTGTTTCGTCTGTCAATAGGTGTGTCGAAGTTAAAAACCACGATTGATATCCTTTATCCTATATGCCCGGTCATGGCCATAGGCATTTTTCAGAAACGCTATCTATAGCCTGGTTCGCCTGTTACGCGGTTAGCGATAAAAAACTGCGTCATAAGTTAGCGCTTTGAAAAAATCACCATTGGCTGATCAGGCAAGGCCAATCTGCCGTTCATAAGGAATGAGGCAGGTTTTTGTCCCGCTAAAGCAGGAAAAGAGATACCCACGGCCCTTTTTGCACTACTTTCAAAGCGATAGACTATTTCGAACTTGCTTTTGTGGGAAAAAGCATAGGAAAAGCGCTCTTTTGAGTCAAGGAAAAAGAAAGTGATTATTTGATGACGAACCGTTCGTTCAGCCCCGGCAACACCCCCTTTTCCCCGGATGAGTGCTGAGTTTAAGTAAGGATGTTTTGCTTAACCGGCTAAATCAAAATTCAATTGATATATCCGTTCAGGTAAAATACATTACAGACCTCGTTGAGTGGTTTGGGCTTCGGGTTTGAAACGGAGAACCCCAGTGAAATATGCCCTCATTTCGATATCTAAGCTTGAAACTGGACACTACTACAACTTTAGTTTACTTTAGGCATTTTAGACACTTTAGTTCACTTATTATTTAACCACTTAACGAAGTCTGTATTAAGACGATGTGCAAAACATTTGACGACACAGAAAAGTAGCGCTCAGTTATGGACTTGGTTTAAAGAATCCCCTGGGCGCGTCATTGAAAACTGAGCAAGACAAAATTGAAAACCTTAAAAAAAGGAGGAAACGAGAATGAAGGAAGCGTTTCACAGCATGATCGAACTACGTCGAAGTGTTCGTCGTTTTAGGCCCGAACCGGTAAAATCGGAGGTTTTGGCCAAACTGGTGGATGCCGCTCGCTTATGCCCATCTGCGGCAAACAAGCAAGCCCTGATCTTTATTGCAGTGAACGACCCCGAACTTGCCAGAAAAATTTTCGAGACCCAAAAATTTGCTGCTTACCTGGCAGGAGCCGGTCAACCCCAACCTGGTGAAGAACCCACAGCTCACATTTTGGTGGCGCAGGACAAAAACCTTGCCATTGCGGAAACGGTGCGTGATGTGGGAGCTGCGGTGCAGACGATTCTCATGGGGGCATGTGCTTATGGCCTTGGCGCGACTTGCCTGCGATCTTTCGATCGACCCAGAGCGGCCCAAATTCTTGACCTCCCTGAGCAATACGAGCCGGATTCGGTCATCGCACTTGGTGTGCCAGCAGAAGCGCCAAAGGTGATTCTCATGAAAGATGGGGATGTAAAATACTGGCGAGACGAGACCGGTCAGCATTTTGTTCCGAAAAGGGCCTTTAAGGATGTCTGTTTTTTGAATGGCTGCAATAAAGCGTGGAATTAAGCTCAATTGGGGTAGTCCTTTTCGATCGGACACTATTTAGTACTTTCGCAATTATTTTTGTGCATTTTGTGGCAGAAAAATTGTATTGCGCTATTTTCACTATCTTCAAATGATTGAATATTGAATATTTAAGGAATTCTTTCCCTTATAAAAGAACTATCATAAAAATGACGGAGCGAATCCCGCGGGACACAAATATTCAATTGTCAATAGTCAATAGTCAATTCCGGGTTGGGAGTCGTAAGAATGAAAATTCCTGTTTACCAGATTGATGCCTTTACAAACCACATCTTTGCCGGAAATCCCGCCGCCGTCTGCCCTCTCGATGCCTGGTTGGAGAAAGATCGCATGCAGGCCATTGCCCAGGAAAACAACCTCTCTGAAACCGCCTTTTTTGTCCCTGAGGATAAGGGGTACCACATCCGCTGGTTTACCCCTGTCACGGAGGTGGATCTGTGTGGCCACGCCACCCTGGCAAGCGCTTTTGTTGTTTTTAATTATCTTAATCAATCTACCAGGCAGGTCGAGTTCAATTCAAGGAGTGGCAAACTTATCGTGATGAAGGAGAATGACCGGCTTGCCATGAACTTCCCTGCCCAACCCCCTGAAGCATGCGAGACGCATCCTGCGCTGATTGAGGCACTGGGCAAAGACCCTTTGGAGGTCCTCGCTTCAGAAGACTATTTCGTTGTCTTTTCAGTCGAACAGGATATCCTGGACCTCCGACCGGATATGGAAAAACTGAAAAGAGTTGATTTACGGGGCATCGTTGTCACTGCAAAGGGGAATCACGTCGATTTCGTTTCCCGGTTCTTTGCACCAAGATTCGGTGTTCATGAATACCCTGTAACAGGATCCGCCCATTGCGCTTTAATACCCTACTGGGCCAAACAACTGGGCAAAAAGAATCTCCTCGCCCATCAGGTCTCACAAAGGGGCGGTGAACTTTTCTGTCGAGATGAAGGGACAAGGGTCGTCATAGCAGGTCAGGCGGTTCTCTTCATGAAAGGGATGATCACACTCTAAAGGACAGAAAATCAGAGAACGGATTACCCTTGGAAAAGTCCATGGGGTCTGCCCTTGACTCATACGGAATGTTAGTAAGAGTCAAGAGTAGACCCCAGTCCTCACTATATGAAGGCCGTGGTGCCCAAGTCCGTGACCATCGGAGACATCTACATGTCGGTCATTCCTTTTGTGGCCATTCAGCTATTCGGTCTGATTCTGCTCATGTTGTTTCCCCAACTGGTTCTTTTCATTCCCAATCTGATTTTTGGATAGGTTTTAGAATCGCCCGGTTCAGGCATAATAGGAGATCGGTATTGTTGTGATGTGAAGATTCCGTTCAACCCGGGTCTCATTAGGCCAACCGATCGATCGGACAGGCAAATTCGCATCTGCGGCAATACTTGACAACCCGCTGCCGATCCCCGCTTACCACTAACCCAGCATCATCGATGTCCTTTTCCATCTGGAGATTGCACAGATATCGATCGAACCGCCCGTTTCGTCCGGGCAGTTCATTAAATCCCAATTTGGCGGAGAAATACACTTTCGATGCAAAAGCCTTTTGCGGGCAGACAACTAAACAAGGCTCATGGCATGCACGACACGGATCGAAATCCACGGGGCCCATGGGCTGCAGCGCAGCATCCAAGAGCATGGCCCGCAGGCGCACCCTCGGTCCATAATCCCGACTAACCAGCATATTGTTTTTCCCGATGCAACCCATGCCGGCCAGGACCCCCGCATCCTTTAGGAAGATGCCGCCGCTCTCGAGATTATAGGGAAGCGGGCGGGTTTTCATTCCAAGCTCACCTTCGACCCACACCGAGATTTCATTATTTATGCGAATGAGGATGTCGTTTCCCATGGTCCCCTTCCCTCTCCACCAGTCCATTTCCGGACTGTCTCG
>JAUUWD010000294.1 GCA_030589225.1 Desulfobacteraceae bacterium
GAACATCCAGGTTATCAAATTACGGGTTTAAATAGCCCAAAATTTTGTCGTATCTGGTAGTGCCCCCGGGTCGATACTCCCAGAAATCCGTGATCTAGCGATTGCATGTATCTGCTATCTCACACCGCATAAAGCGTTTGATATCAAACGGATACCTCAAAAGTGCATGCTCTAGTAAAGGCATAATAACCAAACTGACCAACCACAATATCTTGTACAAGATCTGTTAACCGAAATTGCACCAAAAAGTCAAACATACTGCTAATTGTTGAATCACCGTATTTTTAAGTATTCGTATAGTAACCATGCATAAATCCCATGCCCCAAAAGTGCAGGTTACGATAAGTATCCTGAAAAGCCGCCTGACTAACAGAATGATAGTAGTTTTGACTCAGGATTCACGTTAGACTGGTTTTGTTTACGAAACGTAAGCTACAATCCCTTAAAATAAAACATAAAGAGCAATGAGTACAGATGTTGTCCTTATTTTCGCCCTCAACAGCCCCTTTTTCTTTTCCTGTATTTGGCAGCGGGCTCTGGTTGGATATGTGATCTTTGTGGGGGGCTTGCTTATCTTACTTATTATATTTTTTTAACGCCGCTTTTTTCGCTTTCTCGTACTCTTTTTCAGTAATCACGCCCTTTTTATATGCAGCGTCAAGACAAAAGAAAGTGGTGGCGTCAGAGCCCTTTTAGCCTTTCGGAGAGATAGGTATATCTTTTCATTATCCTGTTGTTTTTTACCCCCATGGCCAGGGCTTTTTTGCTTCCTGTCATGATCACAAGACGTTTTCCCCGTGTGACTGCCGTATAAATGAGGTTCCTCTGGAGAAGCAGATAGTGCTGCGGAAAAACAGGAAGGACCACTGCCGGGTACTCACTCCCCTGTGACTTGTGGACAGAGATGGCATAGGCCAGGACAATCTCATCAAGTTCAAGATAATCGTAAGGCACCGCTTTCCCGTCATAGTTCACAATCACTTCTTGCTTTTCCGCGTCTATGGATTTGATCAGACCGATGTCACCGTTAAAAACCTCCTTCTCATAGTTGTTTCTGATTTGCATCACCTTGTCATTCAGACGGAAGCGCCTGTCTCCTCTAACCAGCTCCATCTTTGAAGGGTTGAGCGCGTTCTGCAGTTTTTTGTTCAGGTTTTCAGTTCCCAACTCCCCCTTGTGCATGGGTGAAAGGACCTGTATGTCCACCATGGGATCCATATTGAAGCGTCGGGGAATCCTGCTACACACTAACTCCATAATGATTTGAAGCGCTTTATCAGGCGCTTCCTGCTCAATGAAATAAAAGTCCCCAAGATTTTCCCCACTTTCTTTGATTTCAGGAAGCCTCCCCTGCTTGATCCTGTGGGCGTTTACAATAATGCGGCTCTCTCTTGCCTGCCTGAAAATCTGGTTCAGTTCAATCACCGGGACCGCCCGTGACTTGACGAGATCATTGAGTACATTACCAGGCCCAACAGATGGCAACTGATTAGAATCGCCAACCATGATCAGTGTTGCCCCGGATGGAACCGCTTTTAGCATATGGTACATAAGCGTGGTATCAATCATTGAGACCTCGTCTATTATGATCACATCTGCTTCCATGGGCCTGTTTTCGTTGCGGGTAAAACCTCCCTTCTGCCAACTGAATTCAAGCATCCTGTGGATAGTCCTGGCAACCTGACCGGTTGCTTCCATCATGCGTTTGGACGCCCGTCCGGTGGGAGCAGCCTGAAAAATCCTGGCACCAACAGCCCTGTATATCTGGATTACCGCATGAATGATCGTGGTCTTTCCGGTGCCCGGGCCACCGGTAATTATTAATACTTTGTCTGAAATGGCTCTCTTGACCGCTTCAATCTGTCTTGCCGCCAGGCGTAGTTCAATCCTTTTCTGAACCCAGGCGATGGCCTTTTCAGGATCCATGCTTCGAATGCTTTTCTTTGATGAAATCAGGCGCGAAAAATGCCTGGCAATCCCGGTTTCTGAGACATGAAGCCTTGTCAGATACACCGCTTTTTGGTTCGCCCTCAATTCATCCATGTGTTCATTCAGGTCCTCAATAACAATCGTCCCGTCAAGTGTAATACTCCCAAAGCCTTTGACGATGCACTCCCTGTCCACGTCCAGGATCTCGCTGCATTTTACGACTAGAGGCTCATAGGGATAAAAAACGTGTCCTTCCTCCGATAGTTGGTTTAATACATACAATATGCCGGCCTCTGACCTGGCTGGAGCGGTCTTTTCAAACCCGAGCTGCTTTGCGATCCTGTCTGCCGTTCTAAAACCGATACCGGTTATCTCTGTGGCAAGTCTGTATGGGTTCTGAGAAACAACCGCAATTGAGCGCTGCCCGTATCGTTTATATATCTTTGTTGCATGGCTTAGACCGACACCGTGCTCCTGAAGAAAGATCATGATCGCACGGATTTCTTTCTGGTCTGCCCAGGCCTTTCTGATCATATCGACCCTTTTCTGGCCGATCCCTTCAACCCCGGCGAGTTTATCAATGTCTTTATCGATAATCTCAAGGGTTTTTTCTCCGAATTCTCTGACGATCCTCGAAGCCAGCTCCCGTCCAATCCCCGTAATAAGACCGGAACCTAAGTATTTCTTGATGCCTTTTATAGAAGCTGGAAGCACGGTCCGGTGGTTAAGAACCCGAAACTGCCGCCCAAATTTTGGGTGATCCTCCCAGGCACCCTCCATCTTTAAAACCTCTCCGGGGGCTAACGCCAAAAGATTACCTATAATCGTAACAGGCATAAGATACCCCGGGGCATTTACCCTGGCCACAGTGTAACCGGTTTCTTCATTCATATAGGTGACCCGCTCTACCTGGCCTTCCAGCTCATCACTGGGCCGGTCAAGAGAGGGAGTCGATTGATCTGGTAATGGATCTTTCATGGAGTTCACTTGAGCCAATTTCAAAACGTCCCCTTTTGCCCAATATCTGCGTCAGGCTCAAATTTTAATCCTCGAAATACTCAAGGTATTCCTGTGGTTAAAATTTTCGCCTTCCTTGATCTTGAACAAAATTGAACATTTTGAAACTGCCTCACTTGATATCAATTTTTGCCTTGAAAATTGCACATAATCATATACTATCCGCATCAGTCCATCCATTCAAGGGTATAAGGAGCCATAATGGACCTGCCTGATATCATTTACAGAAAATCACCACCCCTGGCCTTCATCTCCTTGAACAGGACTGAAACCAGGAATGTCTTTACCTATCCAATGATGGAGAGTCTTTGCAAGGCCCTGAAAGATGCCAAGAACGATTCTGAAATAAAGGTCATAATCCTGAGCGGCGAAGGAGAGGCATTCTCAGCCGGAGGGAATATCAAGGATATGGCTGGATGATAAAAAGAGCTGTATATAACGGGCTCAGATCTG
>JAUUWD010000212.1 GCA_030589225.1 Desulfobacteraceae bacterium
GAACAGATGAGAAGGCCGCGCCCGATGTTATAAAATAGGCGAGACACAAAAATAGGATAAAAAAGCTGAATGTTTTTTTAAGCATATTGATACTCCTCTCCTTTTTCTCAAATTGTGAAAATGACTAAAAGACTGCCTACTTTGTGTGTCGCTTTGGCACTTGAATCCTTACATGAATAAATGCAAAGGGAAAAAGAATGCTCGTGATGGGGGAAGGATCGAAGGTGGATTGGTGTGCAACAAGCGCCTACGATTTGTTCAGACTATTAATGAAGGAGCGTTTGATACGTTCTCGGGCTTCCGGGGGGAGAGTAATAGGGGATACTGTATCTTCACCGTATCTCGCTTGAAGGCGCATTGCTTCCCTTAATATCAGCAATTGTTTTCGGTAGCGTGAGCAGAATTTACACATGAATAGATGGACACGTATGCCCATCCTCTGATAAAGGGGGAGCTTTCGATCCAGGGATTCGGATACCATTCGTGTTACTTCTTTGCAATTATACATCAAATGATGCATCATGAGGCTCCGTCAGGATTAGTATCAAACCAGTTTAGCTCAAGGCAACGTCTCAAAAGCATTCTGGCCCGATACAGTATGACCCAACAGTTAGTCGCAGAGATATTCAAAACCTTACAAATTTCTTCCGTGCTTAGTTCTTCCAATTCGCGGAGCGTAAATGCCTGGGCCAGGCGGCCTGAAAGTTCTGATAAACATTGCGTTAAAATCCTCCAGAATTCCTTCTGCTCATAAAGCTCCGTGGGACTAACAGTCCATTTGGACGGTCCAACCTTCCATTTTCCTTTCTCGTCAAAGAGGTCGTCCAGAGAGGGAGTAAAAGGCTCCACATCCTCGACCGGTTGCAGTCTGCTCTCTTTACGGAAGTGGTCTATTATCTTGTGCTTCAGAATTCCGGTAAGCCATGTCGTCACAGAGGACCGGCCTTTGAAATTTTCACGCGCATGGAGAGCCGCCAGAAAGGTATCCTGGACAAGATCCTCAGCAGCAGCGCTGTCTTGAAGCCTGGAAAGAGCAAATCTGTAAAGATAATCTCCGTACTGGTCTACCCATGTCTCAGGATCAGGCATATGACGATTTTCAGCGGTTCCAGTTTCGTTCATATGTACTCCGGCCCATCTAAAATAGTACTTTATAAATAATTTTGTGTTCAAACTGAGCAAAAAATTTTTTGTATAGCCGGGAAAGCCTTTGTTATCAAGGCCCTCAGAAGAATGAACGGCGATTCAACTTTTTACAACCTGTTTGGTTCCGGCGTATCCCGCTTAAGAATTAAAAGATTGAGGGATTTGGGGATTAAGTTTTTTATCTGTGAAATTCCGTCTACTTTATGTGAATAGACGGAGCGAAGCGATACCTCAAATCGTCAATATTCAATCGTCAATATTCAATTTGGTTCCGGTTTATCCGGGTTAGGGTGGGGAGAAAGATCGATGAGCAAAATTTTGATGCTGGATATTGGTGCTGGAACCATGGATGTCCTCTATTATGATATTGATTCAGGACTGCACTATAAGGCTGTAGTTAAATCTCCTGTGATGTACATGGCAGAAAAGGTGGCAGGCCTTGAAGGGGATCTCTTGATCACCGGATGTGAGATGGGCGGAGGCCCCATATCAGCAGTGTTAAAGCAGCGGGCGCAGGAGGCAGAAGTCATAATGTCTGTTTCTTCTGCCGCTACGATTCATCACAATTTAGACAAAGTGCGGTCCTGGGGCATAAAAGTTATTGAAGATTTGGAAGCAGATGATTTGCGCAAGAATAGAAAGTATAGCCATTTGGCCATTGGCGACCTGGACGTGGAACGGTTAAAACACATTATTAAAGGATTTGGTGTCCCCTTTGAATTTGATGTAATGGGAATTTGTGCCCAGGATCATGGCGTGGCACCTGCTTGTGTATCCCACTTAGATTATCGTCACAATATTTTTCAGACCAGTCTGGATGAGAACCCTTTTCCCCATACCTTGCTCTACAAAAATGGTGAAATCCCAAGCACTTTCAATCGCCTCACTTCCATAGCAGATAGTGTAAAGGTATTCCCGGTTAGTGAAGCTTACGTTATGGACAGTGGAATGGCTGCTATACTCGGATCGTCCATGGATTTGCAGGCAAGATCGAAAGAAAGGGTGCTTATTCTCGACGTGGCGACCTCCCACACCCTGGGTGCCGCCATTGAGGGAGGTGAAATTGCAGGCTTTTTTGAATACCATACGCATGATATTACCCTTGAACGGTTGGAGTCTCTATTGGTAGAACTGGCCGACGGAAAATTGGAGCATAAACAGATATTGGAAGAAGGAGGACATGGTGTTTATATGCGCCAGGCCTTTGGGTTTCAAAATGTAGATGTAATTGTGGCCACCGGTCCGAAGCGCAGCCTGGTAAAGAACTCCCGGTTGCCAATCGTAATGGGAGCACCTCTTGGGGATAATATGATGACAGGAGCGGTAGGCCTTCTGGAAGCCATTCGGAGACGAAAAGGTCTCAAGCCTATTCTTTACATGTGATTTTTTAAATCCTTGTTAATTCTGTTTATCGGGAGTTGTACCGTGCTGCGGAGTGCATGGCTGCGGTCTTTGCCCGCAAGAAGGCCCCTTTCGTAGAAGTGGGTTACGGTGTTGCTTCTCTCGCCCGTGTTAGCAGGACCGGTTTCGGGCTGTGGCGAAGCACCCGTTCAGATACACTCCCTAAAGCCCAACGGCCCACACCCGTGCGCCCATGAGTGCTCATGGCCACCAGATCTATATCCTCTTGCCGGGCATGATCGAGAATTTCAGCGGCATCATGCCCGTAGCGCACATGAGTCGAGATCTTTAAACCTTCCTTTATGAGCTGCTCGGCAAGACCTTCAAGGTAGTCATACGCCTTTTGCGTGGCTTCAACCTGACGCTCTGTAGGGTCGGCTCCAGGGAAGGTGTGAACCAATGCAACGCGCAGGAGACTGATTTGTGCACCAGTCAGTCGGGCAAGTTCCTTGACCTGTGGGAGGATCTCCTCAGCAAGGGGTGAGCCATCCAGTGGAACCAGGATATTTCGATACATGGCAACTCCTTATGCATAGTAAAAATTGAAACGATATATTTAAACTAATTTTGATTTTAAAAAGAGTCAAGCCAATAGTAAGCGTAGACAGGGTTACTTGGGTGGGGATTCTTTTTCAATATAGTGGTAGAAGATTACACTATTAGTTGGCAACAAATTACTGACCCTTCTTATACCCTTTGACAGAATGGTTTATTACTAACAAAGTCAAGGGCTCATCAACGATATAACTACTTGATAATTCATTAAAAATAAAATTCTCCTCATTTTTGTCCAATTCCTTTCCGTCTGGCACATCACTTGCTCATGACAATAATCAAGTTTTACCTTCAAGCTTGAAAAGTAGATCATAAACAGAGTCAAGCAGTTCAGTCCAGTAAGGAAAGGAAACGATAAGGATGAAAAAATTTGGTGTAATACTTTTTTTATTGATTTGCGGATTGGTCCTCATAGCAGGGAATGCACTTGCCAGTTTTATAGACATAGAAGGGGTTATGATGGGGTTCCCTGAACCAGCCGCCATGCTTTTACTTGGCTCCGGTCTGGTAGGTCTTTCTGCTATCGGAAGAAAGAAGCTTATTAGAAAATAAATGTCTATTCGGCATTTTGCCCTTTCGATAGCATCAACGCAGAATTAGGAGTAGATTATGGTATCAGCTTTTCAACACTATATGAATCCAATTCACATTTACTGTCGTATGAGGGATCTCGGGGTGTCAAAAGAGTTGGCTATTTCCCTGTGCCGCATATATGAATTTTTAATTTTCAAGCGCTTGTTGGTGAGGGGGTGAACAGGGAAAACGGAATTGAGTAAGGTCAGCAGTTCTGTTCCATTGCTAACAGTGAAAGACAATGAAGGTAACGATATTTAATGCCGCCCAACTTCAACACCTAAATAAGAACCAAGTGATGGTCAAAGCCGTCCAAAGGTTAAAACTTAAAAAAAGGGAGTCTGAGGTGGCATTGTAAATAGCTTCTCGGGTGTGCGTGCATCTTTCCCCGGGTAGATCTGATCTCCTCATGGAAATGGGACCGGAAAAGAATTGCGTCGGGAAAAAACGGCATCATGGGAAGCTATTCTTTAAATGGCCCAGTTGGATAGTTAACAAACAGCCTAACTCTAACTTTTTCCTCCTAAACTTTTTTCTAGGGCAGAGTCCTCCCCGGCTCCGCCTTTTTCTGTAGAATTACCGTTTTAGATGACTTAGTCCTTATCTGGTCCTTAAAATCCTTGACAAAGAAGGAGTAAACAATTAAGGATCCATATAAAAAAGGCATGAAGCCTGCTGGAATGTAGCGCAACCATCTCCGCATTTAGCTAGTG
>JAUUWD010000064.1 GCA_030589225.1 Desulfobacteraceae bacterium
ACAGGTAAGAAAAATCTTGGGCTTTGAACGCTTTCAGAAACTAAAGACGGTTTACGAGATTTCGCGTCGCCAGAAGATACGCCGCATCATGGATGTGGTTTCTGATTGCTATAGACCTGCCTTTTCCCTATTATCCCTTTGTGAAAAAATAACCCCTATGTCACATTGAATCTACAAAGCTTCCCATGGACAATCAAAAAAAAGCCTACATATACGGACTGTCAACAGTATTATTGTGGTCCACTGTGGCCACGGCGTTCAAGCTCTCGCTCAGATACTTAGATTATATTCAGCTTCTTCTTTATTCCACCATTGTCTCCATTCTCGTGCTGAGTTGCATACTGGCACTTAGGAGAAAAACCCGGCTCCTGTTTTCTTATTCCGGGAAGCAGTATTTGCAATCACTGGTCCTGGGTTTTTTAAATCCTTTCCTCTATTACATGGTGCTGTTTAAGGCATACGACCTGCTGCCCGCACAGGAGGCCCAACCACTTAATTATACCTGGGCCATCACACTGGCGCTTTTGTCCATACCGCTCTTAAAACAAAGAATCGGCATTAAGGATATCTTTTCCGTCTTTGTGAGCTATTCCGGAGTCGTGGTGATCTCGACCCACGGCGACATCTTCAGCTTTCGCTTTTCCAATCCCCTTGGTGTAGCCTTAGCCTTGGGCAGCACCGTGATCTGGGCCCTATACTGGATTTACAACACCAAGGACGACCGCGATCCAGTGGCCGTCCTGCTCCTCAATTTCATGTTCGGCCTGCCCTGGGTTCTAACCTGTTGTCTGCTTTTCTCGAACGTCCGGGTGTCCAACCCCTTTGGTTTAGTAGGAGCGGCATATGTGGGGGTTTTCGAGATGGGTATCACTTTCGTGCTCTGGATTTCTGCATTAAAACTCTCCGAAAACACGGCTAAAGTCGGAAACTTGATTTTCTTATCCCCATTTCTTTCATTGGTATTCATTCATTTCCTGGTCGGCGAGGACATTCTGCACTCGACCTATATCGGCCTGGTGCTCATCGTTGCAGGCCTACTTATTCAGCAGCTCAAAGGCCAGGCCATATAAAGCTTTATCCCGTATCGATTTCGCATATCCCAAGTCTTTATCAATTGCGGCGCGAAATTTTTAAGCACATACTCGGTCCAGCTTCTAACAAAAGTAAAAAGGAAGCATTCCCGGTTTGGGTATACTTCTATCTCTCTTCTGACAATGGCATTACCCTTTCAAGAAGTTCTTTTACGAGTGTATCCCTGTTCTTTTCTGACACCTGAATTAGCATGATATCCTTACGCTTCTTAATACGCTCTATAAACAAGTCACCTCGTAAAGGAATAGAACCAATCACCGAATGCTTTGAGTCAAGGATTCGTATCACGGTTTCTCTAAAAAGTGGCGAAAAACACTCCATTTTACCGATTTCATCAATAATCACCATCATCTCTGCGTTTGCAGGAATCATAGAAGGCACGGCGATATGATCAATATCTTTAAGGTTTACCCCGTACTTTCCTACCCTGTATTTGCTCCTGATGCTTTGGTGGGCCAGCACACCCTGTTTCCCATCCAGGGTGTTTATGGAAAATCCCACACGGTGGCCTTTTTCCCTCATCTCGCGGGTAAAAAAGCCAGTGCTCGGCCTCTCGATCTCATTTACAATCTTTTCAATGAGTGTGGACTTTCCGCACCCGGGTGGACCCGTAAAGAGAATATTTTTACTTTTCATGAAATCGCACCCTTATCGTTATTGTCAAAAAAATGAGTAGCGAAAAAATAGAAGAATGTGTTAATTTAGCAATTGTGATACCCATACGAAAGTATTTTAGCAACTTGCTAACATACGACTTTGGCCATTTTGGGCGTACTGTGCAATGAACCATGCATATTGCCCCCTCACCCTAACCCTCTCCCGCTAGGGGAGAAAGAACTAACATATTGATAATTCAGCCTATAACTCACTCCCCTTTATAGGGGAGGTCTAAGGTGGGGGTGGAATTGGCTAAAGCTTCAAAAGACATAAATCTTAAGGGGAGTTAAAATGGCCGGAAAAAAGATTGATGAGGCAACAAGGCAGAAGATCAAAGAAGCACATGCGAGTGGTCTTTCCATGAGAAAAATAGCCAGGGAATTTGGGATAGGTTCTTCAAGCGTCGATAGAATAGTTAAAGAAGAAGGCCCTCAAATTGTACAAAATGCTGAAACTGAAAAGAGGGACAAGACAGAAAGGCAATTAAAAATTGAGGCATTGGAAAGAAGAATAGATGAACTGGAAAAAAAGATCCTTGGTTTGAAGGCTAAGAAAAAGTCTTAGAGAAAACGCCAAGAAAAAAGGCATTTGTTTACACAATATTGAAGGTACAGGCTAATGCAAGTTATCGGTGACTGGTTCAGACGTCACTTCTCTGACCCTCAGGTCGTCATCCTGGCAGTTCTGCTTATCACAGGAGCTGTCGTACTTTTACTCCTGGGGCACATGCTTGCTCCGGTCCTTGCGGCTGTTGTGATTGCATACCTGCTTGAAGGGCTGGTGAATATACTGGAACGACGGCGGGCCCCCCGTCTAATAGCAGTGTTGGTGGTTTTTCTCTGCTTTGTGTTTTTTTTAATTTTCTTGCTACTGGGGCTGTTCCCCCTTTTGTGGCAGCAGGTTGTGGAGTTATTTCAGGAATTGCCATCAAAGATTTCCTGGGTGCAACGAGAACTTTTACGTTTACCCGAACGGTATCCGGATTTTGTATCCGAACAACAGGTGATAGACATTATCAGTGTTTTGCGCTCTGAACTCACACTTTTAGGACAACAGGTTTTATCTCTTTCCGTGGCCTCTGTGCGCGGTGTTATCTGGACGCTGGTATATATCTTTCTCATACCTCTATTGGTTTTCTTTTTCCTTAAGGACAAAGACCGCTTATTACAGTGGGTGCAACGCTTTTTGCCCGACAATAGAAGGCTGGCAACCGAGGTGTGGCGCGAAGTTGACCAGCAAATTGGCAACTATATCCGAGGTAAGTTCTGGGAAATTTTAATCGTATGGGCCGCCAGCTATCTGACCTTCGCAATTTTGGGTTTGAAATATGCCATGCTGGTAAGCCTGTTCGTGGGACTTTCGGTCCTTGTGCCATACATAGGCGCTACTGTAATGGTCCTGCCGGTAGCTTGGATTGCCTACTTTCAGTGGGGGTGGAGTTCACCTTTTGCCTATGTGGTAATCGCCTATATTGTAATTCAAATCTTGGATGGAAATTTGCTGGTCGCACTATTGTTCTCTGAAGTAGTCAATCTCCATCCCATCGCAATCGTGGTGGCAGTGCTTGTTTTCGGCGGTCTGTGGGGATTCTGGGGTGTGTTTTTCGCCATTCCTTTAGCCACCCTTGTTCAGGCCGTCCTGAAGGCATGGTCACAGCATCGCAGGAAAAAAACAGTTGAGCCGCCCACACCAAATACCTCGGATGCTGCCCCTTAACGATGAACAGGGACCAGGTGAAGGTCTACATTTCCAGCTTGAGGCTATTTTAAAATTGTTTGATTGAATACTACGATGACTCCTCTCTACACTCCTATCACTGAGATACCATATTGATGATGCATGCCTTCGCGTTTTCAGGGCGTATAAAGCACTACCAGGCAGCGGGTCGGCTCATTGGAGATGCTTTTCAGCTTATGGGGAATGTCGGAGTTAAAATGGATGGACTCGCCTGATTTAAGGTTGTGAGTTTTACTGCCAAGTGTAAGCCGGAGATCCCCCTCCATGACGAATATGAACTCCTCACCCTCGTGCTTGTAAGCTACTGGTTTGTGGGCCTGCTTTGGCTCGATAGTAACCATGAAGGCGCGTATGTGATCGCTCTCAGCACCAGGGCTGAGGGTCTGATAGGAGTAATTTTGGGTGCGCTTGACAAACGCCTGGGCACGCAAATTTCGAATCATTGTTTTTTCTTCCTTGCGGAGGAATGTGCCGGCATCAACCTTGAGGGCGCCAGCCAACCTTAGCAAAAAGCCCACCGGAGGGGCGATCTCATCTCTCTCGACCTTCTCGATGAACTCTGGAGTTTCGCCAGTGGCCTGGGCCAGGGTTTCTTGGGTCCAGTTCTGGAGTTCACGCAGATTACGAACTCTCTTACCAAAGCCATTTCCTTTGTCAGCTTTAACGTCTCCCTGTATAACATCCGCCATTTTGCGCACTGCTTCCTGCTTGATCTTAGATATGAGCAGCGGCAGAAAGGTCTTCGCATCCCCCACAATGCCGAGATCGGCAACTTGAAAGATGGGGGAATTCTTATCCCGGTTAATTGCAACAATGGTCTTAGCCTCCATAATCCCGGCCGTGTACTGGACTGCTCCCGAAGTACCGATAGAAAAGAGCAGCCTGGGTTGTACCGTCTTTCCTGTCTGTCCGATCAGTCGTTCCTCCTCCACCCAGTGCTGAAACACCGGCGGCCGGGTCGCTCCCACCTCACCTCCCAAAGCAGCGGCAAGCTCGCGCACCAGACTGAAATTGTCATGGCTGTGAAGACCAGCCCCTCCCACCACCACTACCTTGGCATCTTCAAGCTGTTGTTGTTTATCAGGCTCTGCCAAACTCGATAGGAGATTGAGCCTTTCGGGCACGTCAAGATGATCTACCCGGATCCACTTTATGACACCATGCTCGCCCTGACAGTCAACCGCTTGAAATGCATTGGGCTGCACGGTCGCAAATCCAGTCTTAGATCTATCGGAGAACGTGATATCGGCCATGATCTCACCATCCCACGAGTGGCATTTTGCCACTACCCTGTCTCCCTCGACTTTGAGATCAATGCACTGGGCGATTAGACCAGCGTTGCCTATTCTGGCAGACCGGGCTGCCAACTCACGGCCAAAGTCCGTAAGCGGAAACAATACAAGTGTTGGACCACGCCTGAGAACAGCATTGGCCAAAACCGCCGCATAAGTATCAGCCCTCGGTATGACCAAATTTTCATTGTCAAGAATGTAAACATAGTCTGCACCGTGGGCGATGCACTCTTCGGCAGCAGAGGAAACCGAAACATATGCCTGTAACCCACAGGCGCTATCTCGCTGAACATCTGCTGAAGAACCCATGAGCACGACGGCTGTCTTTCCCGACATTGACCCGGCCAGCTGCCGGGCTTTGGCCAACACGTTGAGGCAAAACCCAAAAAGCCTTTTACTCCTTAAATCGCCAAAGACCCAGATCTCTGCTCCTGCATTATTTCCCATAATTGTCATCCCAACCCTCTAAGTAGCTGTCCTGGCTTAGAGCTTACATAACCTCTTAATATTTTTTATTAAATCATGCCTGATGCTGACAGCCGGTTTATCAATGCATCGACCTGCTCCACGGCCGAGCCAGATAAGAACTCACATTTTCTAACACTTTCCATTCGCGACAAAGCGAGTACGTTAGTGGCAGATCCCGCCTCTCCGACACGGTCCGCAGATAAATCAAGGTCGGCCAGGTTCCAGGTTTTCACCTCTCTTTCCTCAAAAGCCAATTGGATACCTAAAAGCCCTACGTCTCTCGGCTGGTTTGCACTCGAATGTATGGTAAGGCCTGCTGGGAAACAAACCTCGAAACGCTCCAGAAAGCCGTCAGCACTGCGCTCAATAATAAGGCCGTCGTCCTTCGGCTCAAAGGAATGCGCCCCTGTGACCAGCGGCAAACCAAGAAGAACCGCAGTCTGCGGCCCCACCTGGCCGGTGTCGCTATCAGCGGCCCTGGTACCAAAAAGAACAAGGTCGAATGGAGCGAGCTTTTTAATTGCAGCGGCAAGAGCATTGGAGGTTGCCAGTGTGTCCGCCCCGGCAAGGGCAGGATCGCAAAGCAAAACGCCACGGTCAACGCCCATGGCCATGGCCTCATTCAGGGTAAAAGCACACGGCTCAGGTCCCATGGAAAGAGCTGTTATTGTTCCGCTAAGCACTTCCCTTATGCGCAACGCTACTTCCAAAGCCGGTCGATCATAAGGGTTAAGCTCGCGCGAATCAGATGAACGAACAACCCGTTCATTAAGTCCATTCGCGATTATTGATTTTATGCATACGATTATTTGAATTCCCATAAAGTTTCCTCCATTTCGTAAGAGCCATCAAGCTACAAAATTTATGTTAACTTGATAGAATCACGGAGCGATTATATAGTTGATCCTCTAATCTCCCAATACCCCTCTTGCAATGACCATACGGTGAATCTCCGAGGTTCCTTCATAGATCCTCGTCACCCTTGCATCCCGGTAATATCGCTCAACAGGATAGGATTTGGAGTAGCCGTATCCACCATGGATCTGGACGGCCAAGTCGGTAACCTCACTGGAAATCTCAGAAGCGAAAAGCTTGGCCATGGCCGATGCCTGAGAAAAAGATTTGCCCTGGTCCCGCAGCACAGCGGCTCGGTAAACCATTAGCCTGGCCGCGTCTACCTTTGTAGCCATGTCCGCGACCATCATACTAATGGCCTGGTGTTTTGAAATGGGAACGCCAAACTGATAGCGCTGCTTTGCGTACCGAACCGCCTCCCCAAGCGCGGCTTGGGCAATCCCCACAGCCTGCGCCGCGATCCCGATCCTACCGATGTCCAGCGCCGCAAGCCCAATGCGCAAACCCATACCCTCCTTGCCCAACAGGTTGTCTAAGGGCACCTGGCAGTCATAAAGCCTGATAGAGCTCACCGGGTTGGCTCGAACGCCACAAAGGTCTTCGAGATCACCAACCACGAATCCGGGGGTGCCCCGCTCAACGACGATAACGCTGATTCCCTTACGACCCGCATGGGGGTCGGTGCGTGTAAAAATCAAGCAGATATCAGCAACTCCCCCATTGGTTACGAAAACCTTGTTTGCGTTAACTAAATAATGGCTATTTGTACGCATGGCTGAAGCCTCGATTCCGGCTGCATCAGATCCGGCATTGGGTTCGGTGAGACAAAAGGCCCCGATTTTTTCACCCTTAGCAAGAGGCGGCACCCACTTCTGCTTTTGTTCCTCTGAGCCAAATGCCAAAAGTGGATACACGGCCACACTATTGTGAACGGTCACGCATAGGCCAAGACCCGCACTCGCCCTTGAGATCTCCTCGATCACAATGATATAGTCCACTGTATCTAAACCTGCACCACCCAGGGCCTTAGGGACCTGGATTCCAAAGTAACCCAGCTTACCCATCTTCTCAACCACCTCCCAAGGGAAGGATGCCTCCTGGTCAATCTCCTTGGCGATAGGCTGGATCTCTCTCTGGCAAAAGGTGCGCACCGAGCGCCGTACCGTACGATTTTTTTCCGAAAGAAAAGTGTCCATAATTGCGAACTGCCTCACACTGATTTCTCAGCAAAAAAAATCCGTTACCAGGTAAGCCTGATAACGGATTTTATGAATTAACTTTATAACTCTATTACATTATCAGGCCAGGTAGTTTGCTTCTAATGATAAGAAGGCTAAGCAACGGGAACAGAATTATCCCCGTTGCCCTGATAATTATTGCAATATTCTGATAAGTGCCGTTTATTCTCATTTTAAACCTGAACAAACCTACATAAAGATATAGTTTTAATTAAATCATAAGAAAACATTATTGTCAATTCTTTTTTAATCTCTTTTTTAATCTCCTAAGCATATTTTTAAGGCAGCTTTACACATGGAAGGATAACGAGTAATAAGAGTTTGA
>JAUUWD010000281.1 GCA_030589225.1 Desulfobacteraceae bacterium
CGTATCCTGGCGCAGGCAATGGAAGTCAAAGATCAAGACCGGGAAACCCTGGAAACGGTTATTGTCCATTCTACGGACGGTGAGGTCAGGGAACTTTCCCGCTATCTCCAGGCACTGGCAACCATTGGAAGCATTGCCCCATTGCTCGGTCTGCTGGGGACCGTTCTGGGTATGATCAAGGCATTTATGGTAATTCAAGAGATGGGGGGCAAAGTAAACGCAGCGGTCCTTGCCGGTGGCATCTGGGAGGCCATGCTGACCACTGCTCTGGGTCTTGCCGTGGCTCTTCCCGCCATGGTGGCCCACAGCTACCTGGTAGCACGTGTGGACAGTTATGAGGCCCAACTCCAGGACGGCACCGTGACGTTTATCAAAGCCCTGGGCAGACGATCTTAGAAGGAGGTAGTTATGCTTGTTCATCCTAAACGCAAAGAACGTATTAAGGTCCAGGCCCCTTTCACCTCACTGATCGATATTGTGTTTCTCCTTTTGATCTATTTCCTCCTTACGACCAATTATATGGTTGATGAGGGAATCAAGATCAAATTGCCCCAGGCCAGGGCCTCGGCGCCCCAGACCGAGGAGGTGCTCACCGTGTATGTTGATCAGCAAGGACGGGCCTTTCTCGGAACCGAAGAGGTCTCCATTGCCAGGCTCTTTGACCGGCTCAAGGAGAAAATTGGTTCCCAGGAGAATAAGCTGGTTGTGATCAGGGCGGACCGGGCGGTGATTCTGAATAAAGCTGTAAAGGTTATGGATATTGCAAAAGCAGCCGGTGCGGGGAGGCTCTGTTTGGCCACGGAGAAAGACTTTTGAAAAGAAAACCCAACTGGCTTTTGCGCGGTTTGGTGGGCGTTTCTCTTGGCATCCATCTGGTTATCTTCATGCACGTTGCCGGGATTTACACGTCAAATGCGCTCAGTTACATCGAGCTGACCATGCAGAATATATCAAAACCGACTGCACGGGCTATTCCCAGACCCCGTTACAGGCCCAAGCCGCCTAAGCCGCGGGATGTAAAGAGACTGAAGGTGTTCCAGTGTCGAATGCCTCGCTTTAAACCTATAAAGATGGAGCCTGCTGAAAAAAACCTTCCGGACAGCCTTATGGAGAGCATTAGCATGCCGGATACTGCCAGTCTTCAAATCGCTGACTGGAGTCCGGGGGCGCTGGTGGCCTCCGGCGATTACATGACTGCCCACAGCTATATGGAGATGGTGAGGCTCAAGATAGAAAGACACAAGAAGTATCCGGACATCGCCAGGATAAAAAACATAGAAGGTAGTGTCGTCGTTCGATTTGTAATCACCCCTGATGGAGGTGTTCGTGAGCTGGAGGTCGCAAAACGTTCCAGAAACAGGGCCCTCGATCTGGCGGCCCTTAGGGCCGTGCAAGATGCTGCCCCATTTCCAAAGCCGCCCAGGCATCTTTTTAAGGGAGAAATCCCTCTGGAGCTTACGATTGTCTTTGAGTTGATATGAAAATTACCAGGTAACTCAGTTTATGCGTTAATACCGAGGATAAAATGCTAAGAGTTCGTTTTTCCGTTGACAGATGACTGGTGGTCATGTATGAAGTTATGTATTAATTCGATTCGCAACAAGAAGTTGCAGTAGTAATCGCGGCGCGTTTCAAAAATACAAAAGAATAAAGCCACGAAGGCCATCGTCCAAGAACGGATGAAATGTCCTCGTGGCTTTTTTTGTGGGCGAATAAGGTTAAAGGAGGTGATGCGGAAAAAGGTCGATTAAGGGCTCAGAGATGAAAAAGGGTGGGGGAAGGCAGCAGCTACCGGCCAGGGAGCTCAAGCTGCCTTCCCGGTGAAGCCCCCTCGGGTTGAGGGATGCCTCGTGTATTTTAATACTACCGAATCATCCCGATGTCAACCAGATTCCAGCAAATCCAGTGGTTGCCCGCCCCGAGGCCAGTTTCTGAAAGTGCAGATCTGATTATCTAATTCAAGGAAGGAGGAGTAATGATGAAGATCATGAAGTTCGGCCTTGTCATCATGATGAATGTTATCTTTTTCTTTTCCATCTCAGCACACAGTCTTGCACAAAAGGTGGATTCAGAGAAAGAAGAAAAGCGCTATCGACTTGACAAGGTAATCGTCAGGGACCATCCCTTGAGGGAAGAGCCAATGGTGGTAACACCGGATGTCACGGTAATTAATGTGGAGAAGTTTCAAAAAGCCGGTCCCGTACAAAACATCAGAGACATATTAAGTGAGGCACTAGGCTTGAATGTACAGTCCATCTCGGGTACACCGAGTCCCTCGGAAAGCATCTATATCAGGGGGTTGGACCAATCACGAATCCAAGTATTCATGGACGGCAGGCCTATGAGGCTCTTTGGAGCTTACGGTTACTATAAAGTAGACTGGACCACCATGCCGCTCGATAACGTAGAAACAATTGAGATCATTCGCGGGAGTCACTCACTTCTCTACCCTTTTTCCATGGGTGGCGCCATTAATATTATCACTAAAAAAGGAATCAAAACCGATGAGATCAAACCCAAGGTATCAGTGACAACTGAATTCGGTTCCTACCACGCGCAGAGCTATAGCGCGAGTGTTTTGGGTGGTCTTGCAAATACGATCGGATACTCCTTTGCTGCTGCCCGCAGAAAAGGTGACGGTTATCTGAGGAACAATTATTACGACACCGATAGTTTCAATGCCCGAATATCTTTTTATCTTCCAACAGGTGGGACGCTTTCCGGTGGCTGGGACTATGTGGATAATACGACTGGATATGCGGTGATAAACGATCCCTCAAGGGCTGACTTTGACCCGGATTATCCAACAGTTCGGGAAGATGAGATCGATTGGTTTACCCACGGTATTGAAGGACGCACATATCCTGGTGGAGATTCTTACTGGCAGAAGAGAACCAATGAATTTTGCATCCTTTTTGATCAGCCCTTTGGCCCGGGTGATGTGCGGGCCCAGGTTTATCAACACAAATCATCTAGAGACAGATATGGTATCAAATCAGACGGAACTCAAAAGATCAGCGGGGTTAACATTGAAGAAGTCAACTGGGGTTATGGCCTGGATTATCTGGATTTTGAGCTGATCTCAAAGCACGCATTTTCCATCGGAGGAGATTATCGGACCCAGGGAAGGCCCGATAATAAAAATTATTACAGGATTATGTCAGGCTATTTCCAGGATGTTTGGTCCATAACCGCTCCTTTGACATTGACCTGGGGGTCTCGCTGGTATGAATTCCAGAGCGATGCATACAAACCCGGCGCGACCTGGGGTGAAATGATACCTTGCCGGAGGGTAGAAACTGAGTGGTGCCCAAAAGCCCGGCTGGACTATGAGTTCGATCCTGGCCTTTCCCTGTATGCTGCTGTCAGTCGTGAAATGCGAACGCCTTGAATCTGAGATCTTTGGAGATGGGCGCAGGCTGCGTCCGAAGAAGAATATATGAAGGAAAATCCGGAATTTGAAACAGAAACCTCCTGGACATATGTGATAGGGTTAATGAAAGATCTGTGGTTTG
>JAUUWD010000302.1 GCA_030589225.1 Desulfobacteraceae bacterium
AGTACCTCTGGAAGCTGGAGCAGCCGGCCCATGCTGTGGCAAATGGTTACTTTGTTGGAGCCATCAACCGGGTGGGACATGAACTACCCTGGGATATCGGCGAATTCTACGGCACCAGCTATTTTTGCGACCCGCGAGGTCAGATTGTGACTGAGGGTTCTCGGGACAAAGATGAGCTGATCGTGGCAGACCTGGATTTCGATATGATCCGCGAAGTACGAAACGTCTGGCAGTTCTATCGGGACCGCAGGCCTGAGACCTATGACGAGATGGTAGATCTGCTTCCATAGGGTTAACTATCTGGAATTATGTATTTTTCAGACCTCGTTATTTGATCTAAGAACTAGGTCCGATTATTGGACACCATCCTCATCATAATGGCTATATGGAGCCAAATTGAGGAATTGCGAATTTAGGGATTGAGGGATTAAGATAAGGAAAAGATTCATATTTCAATTCCTAAATTCCTGAATTCCTAAATTCTACGAGTGTCCAATTTTCATGCAAACTGTACAAAAACAAACGAGAACAACTACTTAACCACTCCACTACTTAACCACTTAACGAGGTCTGTATTTTTAGAAAACTTGACATAAATTTTAAGATCTTAGCATATAATGCCATTAGAGGAGGGAATTCGATGAAGAATATGATTGAGGAATTTACTGAACATACATATGGTACGTGGAACCGGCAGAAAGCATGGAAAACCCCTATACTGATAAAGGATGCAGAAGGGGTATACATATATGATGACAAGGGTAAACCGTACCTTGATTTTTCCTCTCAATTGATGTGTTCAAATCTTGGCCATAAGAACAAGGCCATTATTGAAGCGATTATAAAACAGGCAGAGAAATTGCCCTATGTAGCCCCTGCGTTTGCAAATGAGTCAGCAATGGCTGCTGTGGAGGCCTTGCGCTCTGTTATGCCCGAAGGTCTGGACAAGTTCTTTTTTTCCACGAGCGGAACCGAGGCAAACGAAGCAGCCCTTAAGATGGTCAGGCAGTCTAAAGCGCCCGCTTACAAAATTATTTCCCGATACCACTCATATCATGGGGCCACTTCGGCCGGAGCTGCTTTTACAGGGGATCCGAGAAGGTGGTTTTCTGAGCAGGCACGATGCACCATAGAAGGGGTACGTTTTGCTCCAGACAATTACTGCTATAGATGCCCTTTTGCATTGAAATATCCTGAGTGCAATGTTCAATGCGCCAGGTATCTGGATTACATGATTAAGGAAGAAGGCAATGTAGCCGCCATGATCGTAGAGCCGGTTGTGGGCACAAACGGGCGGATCGTACCACCGCCGGAATATTTTCCCATATTAAGGAGAATTTGTGATGAAAACGAGGTTTTACTTATAGCGGATGAAGTTATGAGCGGCTGGTTCCGGACAGGAACGGCATTTGCAATGGAACACTGGGATGTCATCCCTGATATATTGACCACGGCAAAAGGCTCTACCGGGGCCTATACACCTGTTGGGATTACAGCGTCAACGCAAAGTGTCTCGGATTTTTTTGAAGAAGCACTCTTTTGCCACGGGCATACATATGCATACCATCCTCTTGCCGCTTCCCCCATACCTGCGGCAGTGTCTGAATACAAAAAGCTGATGGATTCGGGTCTTCCTCAAAAGACGAGCAAACATCTCCAGGAGAAGCTTTATGAACTGGCCGAAAACCACGAATGTATCGGCGACGTAAGGGGCATCGGGCACTTCTGGGCACTTGAAATCGTGAAGAACCGGAAAACCAAAGAACCATTTGATGTAAAAGCCGACAAACTCAGCGGAAAGGCTCTCATGACAGGAAAAATCGCCGCCGATTCCATGAATAACGGCCTTTACATGGCGGCCTGGTATGACACCCTCGTCATTGCTCCACCGCTGATTATTACAGAGGAACAGATAGATGAAGCTATAGATATTCTCGATCAGTCCCTGGTAATTGGTGATAAAGAGGTTGTCAGTACTGATATGCCGGCCTCGAGAAGCAGCGAATACATAAAGTAAAGAATTCAGCCATGCACTATGAAGATCTCGCAAAGGCCTTTTCAGAACTACAGCCTGGATTTTCGCCCCAGGAGGCCGTGACCGAGGCGTCCCGGTGTATCAAGTGCGAGGATGCCCCCTGCTCCAAAGCCTGTCCTGCCGGGATAGACGTTTCCAAATTCATTCGCCAGATCGCCTCACGCAATTTCACCGGTGCCATCAAGGTCATCAAAGAAGACAATATCCTGGCCGGAATTTGCGCGAGAATCTGTCCCCAAAGCCTTTTGTGTGAAGGACAGTGCAGTTCTTCTGAGCTGGCCAAGCCTATTAAGATAGGCCGTCTTCAACGATTTGCCGCAGACCAGGAGATGGAGAAAGGTCCCAAGCCACTCAGGTCACTCCGGGAAAAAACCATTAGAGTAGCAGTAGTGGGTTCGGGGCCTGCCGGGCTCTCTGCGGCTGCCTTTCTAAAACGCCTTGGGTATGATGTAGACCTCTTCGAATCCGAGTCACATCCGGGAGGAGTCCTTATGTATGGCATCCCTGCGTATCGTCTTCCCAAAGAAGTTGTCAAGCAGGAGGTGAATTACATACAGTCCCTTGGCGTTAAAATCCATGAGAAACACCCCATCGACAATCCTGTCTCGTTACTGGAACAATATAAAGCGGTCTTTATAGGCACTGGAACCAGCCTCCCATACAAGCTTGGCCTGCCAGGAGAAGAACTCTCCGGTATAATCCAGGCGCTGGATCTGCTGCGGGAAGTTAGCATGGCCCTGATAGAGCAGCGGGACTGTGATATCACATTGGGGGACCGGGTGGTGGTGATCGGGGGCGGTAATGCAGCCATGGACAGCGCCGTGACTGCCCGCAAGCTGGGGGCCAAAAAAGTGACCATCCTCTACCGCCGATCCGAAAATGAAATGCCTGCCTGGGAGGAGGAAAAGAAATTTGCCTTGGCCCAGGGCATATCCATTCAGACCCTTACGGGTCCCGTCCGTTTTCTTGGAAAGGAAGGCCAGGTCTCTGGATTGGAGTGTGTGGAAATGCGCCTGGGAGAAGTCGACGAATCGGGTCGCAACCGTCCCATCCCGTTAACGGGGAGCGAATTCCGGATACCCTGTTCTGCTGCCATCCTGGCCATCGGTCAGGGCCCTTCCATAGCGCCTGAAGGCCTGGAAAGGGATCCAAGCGGCCTTGTGCGTGTGGATGAAGAGACACTTGTCACGTCAGTGCCCGGTATTTATGCGGGGGGTGATTTGATACGAGGGAGTGATACGGCCGTTCAAGCCGTGGGAGACGGCAAGCGGGCCGCGTTTGC
>JAUUWD010000127.1 GCA_030589225.1 Desulfobacteraceae bacterium
TCTGTCCTTTTTGTGGGAAGCCTGTGTAAGAATATTCACCGAAAAGACGCGTTCAAAGGGAGATTCACTGAATCGGTTTACTTGACCCAGAGGGGCTTCTTCTTTATACTAATGGCAAAATCATTTAGCAAGGGTCGGCGGTAAGTCAATGCCGTCAAAAAGCCTCATAACTTTAACATTATCTTCCATTAAGGAAAAGAGGATAAAAATGAGAAAAAAAGCGACAGTTGTAGGTGCTGGTAACGTGGGAGCCACTGTTGCCATGCGCCTTGCAGAAAAAGAGCTGGCTGATGTGGTCTTACTTGATATCATTGAAGGCGTTCCAGCCGGAAAGGCCCTCGACCTTACCGAGGCAGCGCCAATTGAAAAGCATGATGCAAAACTCACAGGGATTACTGGCAGTTATAGTGACGCAAAAAACTCGGACATTGTTATCATCACGGCCGGGATTCCCAGAAAGCCTGGTATGAGTCGAGACGATCTTCTGTCCACCAATATGGGTATTATGAGCTCTGTCACAAAGGAAATAGCAGCGGTTGCTCCCGATGCAATCCTGATAATTGTAAGCAATCCTTTAGACGCCATGTGCCACGTGGCATATGAAACCAGCGGATTTCCTAAAAACAGGGTCATTGGGATGGCCGGCGTTCTTGATTCTGCCCGCTTTCGTGCCTTCATCGCCATGGAACTCAATGTATCGGTGGAAAATACCCACGCCTTTGTGCTTGGGGGCCATGGTGATACCATGGTTCCGCTCCCCCGATACTCCACGGTGGCCGGGATCCCCATCACTGAATTGATGCCCCCGGAGATAATCGAAGCCCTTGTAGATAGGACAAGAAACGGCGGCGCAGAGATCGTTGGTCTTCTCAAAACGGGCAGCGCCTACTACGCGCCTGCATCTGCCGCCGTTGAGATGGCCGAGGCAATTTTGAAGGACAAGAAAAAAATTCTTCCCTGCGCCGCATGCTTAGATGGGGAGTACGGCATCCACGATCTATTTATTGGTGTACCGGTGAAGCTCGGTGAAAACGGTATTGAAGAAATCATTGAGATTCGGCTCACGGATGACGAGAAGGTGGCCCTTGACCATTCCGCAGATGCTGTGCGGCAATTGGTTGAGGACATGAAGAGGTTGACTTAACTTCCTTAATAGACGGAGTAAACCCTAACGTTTCAGGTCTGCAACGTTAGGGTAAGGAACCCGGCTTGGATGAAACAGTAGTTCTGGGTCATCTCGAGGCGCTGGCTCACACCCTTGGGATACAGATCCGGTACGAATATATAGAAAGTGAGACAGCTTTCCCCTCAGGAGGTCTTTGTCGGATAAGGGACAAACAGGTTATCATTGTCAACACAAAAGCCACTGTTGGGGAAAAAGTGCAAACGCTTACCCAGGCCCTGAGGCGTTTTGATCTTAGTAATATTTATCTGAAGCCGGCCCTCCGGGATCTTTTAGAAGAAACGTAACCTATCAGCCGACCTAAGGACCATCGGGCAATTCCTCTCCGGTCAAAGGAACAGTCCCATAATCAAATTTTTTTACTGCATCGCCCAGGTTTTTGAAAAGACGCTCAGGTGTAAGAAATAAACGTTTGAAAAAACCAATCGTAGTGCCACCTATGTTTTTCAAAGGGATGTGTTTCACCTCAGGTTCAAACCAGGACCCTTTCACCCTAAAGTAGTAAACAAGTAATGATTTTCCCTCTCCAGTGAGGATGTAGCCGGCTATTGGAATCTTGCTTACTATCCAGTCAATAGTCCCCAGGGGCTGAACTCCGAGGTCAAAATCCACCTGCTTTTTTGTCAAATCCCCAATACCTTTGGCTACTGCATTAAAAACCGGGCTTTTTGTTGTGAGGTTTTCTGTTTTAAGGACACCTTTGTCGATCACAATATGCCCTCCAATGCTTTCGAAATAGAACCCCTCTTTTGAAAGATCCGGCGGCTTCCGCTTGAATATTTTCTGGAGGCTCAGAAAATCCAAAACCTGAAATATGGCACGGGATTTTTTTACAATCCCCTCTTCCACAAGGATATTCATATTTCCTGTCAATTCTGAAATCAGATCCTTTTTTTCTTTGCCATTTACGTGAATCACTGCCTCCAAGGTCACAAGACCTTCTATGAGAGTATCCTCAAAACCAAGGCTTTGAACGAGGTCCTTCACAGGCTGCCTGGTTGTCTTAATATAACTGGAAAAGGATATGTCAGGCTCCTTTCCATTTTTGATATAACCTTCCACTTTTAAAAAACCATGATCTATCTGAAGCCTGGAACGGTTGATATAAAAATCCCCTGATCGGAACGACCCTTCTGCTTCTAAAGGACCGCATTTACAAGCCTGCCACTGACCCAGAACCGCCTTCAAATTTATACTGATGTCCGTCTTCCTTATGAAACGGTGTAGCTCTGGTTTCTTACTGCCTGACAAGGGACTAAATTCCTTGCCCACAAAATCAGAGAAATTCAGATAGTCGGAACTGATAGTCAGATCCCCTTTCAGGCCATCCCAGCCCATCAAATGCCCCTGGATATTGATAGGGCTTTGGCCCACTTTCATTTTTAGGGAATGAATGTGGGCCTCTTTCCCTGAAAATGCTACTTTCAAATTACAATCGCTGATGGGGGAAGGGAGCCGATCCAAAACAAAAGACAGTTTTTGGGCCGCAATCTCTCCTTTTACAGAAGTCCTTAAAGGGTGTTGAAAAGAAGCATGCGCATCGAGCTGACAGGCCAAGGTGCCTCTTGCCAAGGTGCCCCCTTTCTTGAATCTAACCCCTAAATCCTCCAGCGATAGCTTCTCAGTGGATACCTTCACACCCAATGAATCCCTGTCCCGCAGGTCGTAGGAACCGGAAACCTGGAGAGAAGAACCTCCCATTAAAAATCTGCACTCATTAAGGTAAAGTTTTTCCCCGGGGCGAAGATTTACATTAAAAGTAACCTTATTTTCCTTTCCAGGCGGGTTTAAAGAAAAAGATGCTGTCTTAAGAGTTATCCCCTCCAAATCAACCTCACCTTGAAAGGACCAGTTGTCTTTCAGTCTGGATACGGAAATGCGGCAGGGCACGAGGTCGCTAAATTTAACGGGTAATTTATGACCCTGATAGAAAAGACTGATAACCCGGTTCAGATCTCCCCGGGCCACAACAGAGGCCTTGCCCGTCTCCCATGTCTTGTCGAGTGAACCGGATGTGTCAAATTCACACTTTCCCCACAGGCCTTTACCCTGGAATTTGCTCTGACCCTTCCCGTCGATTTGAATATGGGCCTCATTCAGCGCCAGAGGCATGAGCAACTTTTTATGGATAATGGAGCATTCCTTGATGCGGAAATCGCTGCTCAGGATCTTGACATAGTCCCACCCCGATTTATATCTAACCCGAACCCGGGCCTTCAGGTTGCCTGAAACAGACTCGAATTCTTTTAACCTCTGGCGTACATCAAGCGGAATCAGGTGTACCTCTCGCTGGTGCATGAGATCCTGAAGATCAAACGATCCACCTGCCGTTATATCGTACGTAATGGCATCCCGGTAAAGGTTCTTGACATGGAAAGTGCCCTGCTTGACGGTTGAACGCCCAAAACCGGCTTTTACATCAGAAATAAGGAGCGCTCCATTTTCGATATTAAGTTCACCGGTGACTTCCTTAAAAGGCAAGGCGCTTTTATCTATCAAAACCGCAAGGTCTCTCCACGCCAGTTTCATTGAAAGGGCATCGGCATTTTCTGGCCGGCCCAAGTTTTGAAACTGTTTTAATGTTCCATCCAAAGAAAAAAGATCCACGCGGACATTACCCCCTGCGAGCATGGGAAAAAGTCTGTTCTCGATCCATTGGGGTAGAAGGGGTGTCGGAAAGATCCCTTTAAAGGTTTTTAGTGGCATAAAAGGGCCCTTGACCTTCAAGAGTATATGTGGATTTGAGCTGTCTTTAAGATCTATCTTTGAGCTTGCAGCCAGCGAAAAGTCCGGGGCACTGAGCCGCAAGGATGGGATTTGTAAGATTTTGTCTGAATAGTATGCCTCAAAGGCTACGGCAAAATCTGGCAGGGAAAAGTCCTTTTTCTTATCAGCCTTAACAAGTGAGAAGCTAAGGCCATCAGCAATGATCTCTCCTTCGGCTGAAACTGGTCCATCCAGTGAGCCCTTTAGCTTTATGTTGACCTTTGCGTGTCCGTCCTTTACAGGCAAGGACTCAAATGATGGTATCCATGCCAGAGGGACCTTGCCGGTTTTTATTGTCACTTCCGCAAAGGGCTCGTTCTCCCCCTTTGCATCCTGGCCAATAGTTCCTCTCATGGTAAAAGGGATCTTCTCTTTTTTATATACAAACCTCCCCCGCAGGCTTACCTGAAGTTTTTGTGGATCTCCCTTCACTTGGGATACATTTGAATAAAGATGATCAAATTCAAATGGAACATCCTTGATGCAGACCCGGGCATCTTCTGCGGAGACAGCAGGAAAACCTGCCAATCTCTGTAAAAGCATTGCTTTTATGTCCGACACCTGACCGGGCTTTGAAGCACCCCGACCCTTTTCAAAAGCAAATTCAACCAGCGGGCGAAACAGGAAAATCCTGGTGGGGACAACACGCCCCTTTATCAATGCCCCTGCATCGAGGCTAACTCTGACTCTCGATGCCACAATGCTTTCGGGACCCACCCTTGATCTGGCCTTAAAATTATGGGCGGTGATCCCGATCCCATCCCACAAGCTGATTTCTATTTGGCCCGCGCTAAGTTCATATTTTATTGCTTTGGACACTTCGCCCAACAAATAGCGCTGAACAGATGGGTTTTGTATCAGGCTGTTAAGAAGGAGGATTAAAGCTACTAAGAGGAGAAAGAGTAGGAAGGCAGGAACAAGAATGGCCCTTAATTTTTTGCGGAACATTTCTTAAAATAGTCCTGGAGGATCTCTCCATGATCAAAAGCCAGGTTTTCAGGAAGGGAATCACGGCTGAAAATGCCAACATCTTTTGCATCGTCAGCGGCCTTGGGTGTTCCTGTTGCGCTGGCTACAAAAACTACGGAAATCGTGTGAAACCTCGGATCTCTTGTGGGAGCTGAATAGGCGCCCAGTTGATACAGAAGCCTTACTTTCAAGCAAGTCTCTTCCTCCGCCTCCCTTATAGCCGCAACTTCGAGGCTCTCTCCGTAATCAACAAAACCTCCTGGCAGGGCCCATCCCAAAGGAGTGTTTTTTCTCTCAATAAGTACGATATTACCCGCTTTTCTCTGCCCCATAACCCTATGCGAACCGAAGGCCATTTCTATAATAATATCAACCGATGGAAAAGGATTCCGGTATTTCTCGACCACCTGGCCGCAGTGGGGGCATAAGATCTGATCTTTCATTGCGCACGTGTCTTTTTATAAAGTTCTTTCTTTACGTAAATCATCCTGTGAAGGGCCGTAAAATTGCTTGAGACGGCAAGCAATAGCAGGGTCAGCTTCAATCTGAAATGGCCAATTACAGGAATAGAAGCAACCAGTGACCCGATGATCAGGAGGGTAATCCTTTCAGGTCTCTGCATCAAACCTACTTCGCAACTAACCCCCAATCCTTCGGCTCGAGCC
>JAUUWD010000137.1 GCA_030589225.1 Desulfobacteraceae bacterium
CTATATGACATTTTAGTTATTGAAGAAATACTTCCCCACCGTAGCCCATTTCTATTTGTGGATAGGGTGATGATCTTTGATGCGGGAAAAAATATCATCGCAGAAAAAGATCTCTTCTTCGATGATTGTTATTTTGCTGGCCATTTTCCGGGAAACCCGGTAATGCCAGGAATCATTGTCTCAGAGGCATTGGCACAAACATGCGGGCTCCTGTTGGGGCTAACCTGGAGAGAGAAAGGTCTACCAGTGGATCGAGACAAAATGGATCTTTTTCTGGCAAATGTTAATATGAAATTCAACTCTCCGGCTAGACCCGGAGACACACTACGTTTGCAAGCGAGCCTTAAAAAAGAATACGGGAGGTTATTCCTCTTCCATGTAGCTGCCTATGTACTAAGCGGCCTGATTGCTAAAGGAACACTTGCGCTTGCCGAGCAAACTCTTTGAATTGTTTAAGAATGGAAGCAATTTTTGAATGCTATCGTGAAATCATTCCGGAATTTGGCAGGTTTCAGGAAAGCCTTCATAAACCCCTCCCTAACCACATCAGGGTCAACCGGCTTAAAGCAGAAACAGATTCAATTGTAAAATCACTAAAAGGGAAGGGCATTCATCTTGAAAAAGCCTCTGAAAAGCATGACACCCTGTATCTTGCGCCAACCTTGAAATCTCCTGGAAATCTGATCGAGTACTTTCTGGGTCATATCCATCCACAGGCCCTTACTTCCTGTCTCGCTTCCATCGTCCTTTCACCGGAAAAAAACTCATATGTCCTTGAAATGTGTGCAGCTCCTGGCGGAAAGACTTCCCATTTGGCCCAGCTTATGAATAACACGGGGTTGATCGTCGCCAACGAACTTTACCCAAGCAGACATATTCCCCTTGGTCACATCCTTGAAAGACTGGGTGTGCTCAACACTGTTATAACCGGTTACCAGGCCCAGGAGTTTCCCCTGAAACAACGCTTTGATTACATCCTTGCTGACGTTCCTTGTTCAGGGGAGGGTGGGTTCAGAAAAATAAAGGAAAGCAGCATATACAGGGAAACGAGCGAAAAACAAAAACTTCCTGATTTGCAAAAAAAGATCATACTCAGGGGTTTTGATCTCCTGAAAGAAGAGGGTGAGATGCTTTATTCCACCTGCACTTACAATCCGGATGAGAACGAGTCAGTGGTTAGTTTTTTATTACAAAACCGGGATGCCGTCCTGCTCCCGTTAGATGCGGGTTTCGATTCTGAACCGGGAATACTTGAATGGAGAGATGAAAAATATGATACAGAGCTGCAAAAGACTGCAAGATTTTACCCTCACCGAATCAATTCAGTGGGATTCTTCATGGCCAGAATTGGTAAGAGACGATGAGCGTCACCATCTCTTTTCGTACCTGGAAGGCCGGTTTGGAATCCCTGAAAATGTGTTTGACGACTACTTGATGTTTAAGAGGAAGAAAAACTGGATGATTTTTAAAAATGTGCCCCACATCCGACTTGCTTCACGGCTCAAACTATCAAAGATGGGCATGAGGGTATTTCACAGGGTTAGCTCCTTTGTAAAACCCACTACAAGAATGATCCAGCATTTCGGCCAGGAAGCCACAAAAGCGAGACTCGGTATAAATGAAGAACAGTTATTAAAACTTCTGGCCGGGGATTCTATCCCAGTTGATCTGGATCTTGATGACGGCTATGTAATCCTTGATCTTGGAAAGCGCTGGATTCTGGGTTTAGGGCTTTTAATAAATGGCAGGGTCCGGTCACAACTTCCCCGGAAAGAACTCAGAGAAAGCATGGTGAGAGGATTGCCTATTGACAATTGATGATTGATTATTGGTATTGACAATCAAGCCATGTTAGTATACATATATACCAATAGAAGTCATTGCCTCAATTTTTTTAGCTCTTTGCAGGCTGGGTTGAATCCCGCGGAACGCGGGATAGGTTTCGCTATTTTAACCTAATTTGCTGACTTCCCACGACATGCAAGCAGGCCAGGGTCATTCCCGCGGATGAGTGGATACATTAAGTTGGTTATGATATGAATATGGATACTTATAGATCAAAAGGAGGCAATTGACATGACGAAGGACAATAAATACTGGAACAAAAAGATGGAGACTCTGTCTTCAGAGGAATACTTTAAGGTTCAAAAAAGGGCATTATTAAGAGAGTTAAATTATGTTTGGCAAAAATCCCGATTTTATCAGGAAAAATTTGGGCGTGAAGGAATCGAGTTGGGAGATATCAAAGAGCTTGATGACCTTGAAAAACTTCCTTTCACGGAGAAACATGAAATTAGAGAGAGCTTAAATGTGGCCCCCCCTTTAGGAAAGCACGCTACAGTGGATATTGGAAATGTAATAAGGGTATATTCGACAAGTGGCACAACAGGGAATCCGACTTATATTGGGCTTACTTTTCATGACAGAGATGTCTGGCGGGAAACCGCTATGAGGGCAATGTGGGCCTGTGGAATGCGCCCAAGGCATATCGTGCCTCTTCCCATAGGAACCTTTTTTATCGCGGCCTCTTACGGTGAGGCGATAGAAAATCTCGGATCAACTCTTATTCCTGTTGGTGTCGGAGCAACGGATAGGCTTATTGGAGCTGTGAAAAACCTGGGTGCTAACTTCATCCTATCAACAACCTCCTTCCCACTTTACCTTATTACTTATTGTCAAAAAAAAGGCATAGACCCTAAGACTCTTGGCATTAGGGGATTCATGGTTGGTGGCGAGCCCGGTGGCGGGATTCCCCATATTCGGCAGAAGATAGAAGACGCTTACGGGGCTAATGTACAGGAGTGCATGGGTAACGGCGATATGCTTGGGTTGATGTGGGCAGAGTGTGAATATAAAAATGGAATGCATTTTGTAGGGCAAGGAGCGTGTCACCCTGAAATCATAGATCCGACTACCGGGGATGTCTTGGAGGTAAAAGAAGGACTTGAAGGAGAGTTGGTCTATACTTCAATCGACAGAGAATGCCAGCCATTAATCCGTTTTAGAACAAGGGATCAAGTGGTGGTAACTCAGACAACATGTGAATGCGGCCGAACAGGCTATTGCATAAAATGCATCGGGCGCACTGATGATATGTTAATTGTTTCCGGAGTCAATGTATACCCGTCTGCCATAAGGGATGTCGTCGGGACTTTAGTGCCAAAAGTTACCGGAGAAATTCTGATTCAACTTGTAGAACCTCCTCCATCTGTGCAGCCTCCCATGAAGATAAAGGTGGAGCATGGTCAGGATCCAGGCAATCTACGGTCGCTTAAGAATGAGATCGAAAAGTTATTGCGGGAAAAACTCATCTTCAGCTCTGATGTTGAACTTGTTCCACCGGGAAAATTACCTAAGTATGAGTATAAAGCCAAACTTGTCGAGAAGGATTATGAAACATAAGTATCTGAAAAGAGGGTTGAATAAGGAGGAATCATCTTGGCAGGTCATCTAGAAAAGTTCTTCAAGCCAAGAAGTGTAGCGGTCATCGGCGCATCCTCAACGCCTCACAAACCTGGAAACGATGTTGTTCGAAACATTCTTGCTAATGAATATTCGGGCAAGCTTTATCTGGTCAATCCCAAGGGTGGTGATATTTTGGGAATTACGGTCTGTCGTTCTGTCCAGGAACTGCCCGAGGGGATCGACCTTGCTATAATCATCCTCCCGGCCCATGTGAATGCCCAGACGATCAGAGAATGTGCGGTTAGAGGGATCAAGTCCATTGTGCTTGCCGCTGGAGGGTTTGCAGAGGTGGATAATAAAGGCCAGGTTTTGCAAGAGGATCTCCTAAGTGCCGTACAGGAGACAGGGGTCCGGGTCATTGGTCCCAATACCTCTGGACATACCTCCACCCCACATAATTTTACCTCGAGCTTTTTTCCTTTGGGTAAAATACCAAGGGGAAACATATCATACATCACTCAGACTGGTAACTTTGCAACCCATACCATGCGCTATATTATGTCAGGAGAAAACTTTGGCGTTGCCAGGTTCGTGGGATTGGGGAACAAGGTCGATGTGGAGGAGAGCGAAGTTCTGGAGTATTATGCAGATGATCCAGAAACCAAGGCTATCTTCATTTACCTGGAGAGTTTCAAGAGATCACAGCGCTTTTTAGAGATTGCCAGCGAAGTAACCCGGGTCAAACCCGTCATTCTTCTTAAAGGGGGTAGAACAGCTGAAGGTTCTCGAGCCGCTGTTGCCCATACGGCTGCCCTGGCCTCGGATGATCGCATCGTCGATGGGGCTTTGAAGAGGGCAGGCATTACCCGCATTTACAAGTATTCACACCTGTTTCTGGCAGCCAAGGCCCTTGCTGCCATGCCTCTTCCCAGGGGAAACCGGGTGAGTTTCATGGCACCTTCGGGTGCCATGCTCGTTATACTGACCGACCTGTGCCAGCGGGATCTGGGACTGAGTGTTCCAGATATCGAGGAACAAACCCGTGAACGGCTCCAGGAGATCAGTCCACCCTATATCCGAGTGCGCAATCCTGTGGATATATGGCCAAGCGCTGCACTCAATGGGGTGGAATATGCCTACCGGGAAGGCATGGAAGCAGTGTTGAAGGATCCTAAGATCGATGCAGTTGTACCTATTTTGATGCTAACCGACGAGACCGGGGTTCCACCACTGGACTTCATTATCGAGCTTGCACGTCTTTATCCTGAAAAGCCTATTTACGTTACCTTTAGCGGCGATAAAAAGCATATGGAGGCATCCAAGGCATTTCTTGAGCCCAGGGGGGTGCCTACCGTTCCGTTGATTGAGGAACCGTTTGAGGTCCTTAGCATATTGAACCAATGCAGAAAGGCGATGGAGCGAGCGTGAAAAACTGATAAGCGACAGGTGCTTTTCGTAGCTCTTGTTACTTTATTTCCCCTGCAAGGATGCTTTTTTCTCCACCGGGCGGGGTGTAGATCCAGAACATTCGGAGGGGCTCTTGGCCAGTGTTGATGATTTGGTGCTTGATATTACGGGGCAGGAAAACAACTGATTCCGGCCCTACTAACTCGCGTTCTTCCCCGACGCGTACCTCTCCTTCGCCGGAGACAATAATCCACGTCTCGCACTCAACATCATGGCTGTGAAAGCTGCTGGATTTGCCAGGGGGCAGGATTGTCATTCCCACCGACAACCCTTCCACGTCAACTTGCAGGCTGGGGGAGAGCAGAACCTTCAGCTCTCGCTGGTTAGGTTCTGGCATGATAAAGCTCTTGGCTTTGTTAGACTTGGCGACGATCATTTTTCGGCTCCTTTCTCTCTTTTTCTCTTGACTCTAATAACATACATGTCATATTGATTAAACGAAAGAGAATAAATTAAGGAAGGGGGTGACTTTTTTGGGGGTGATGTTGGTATTGAAAAGAAAACCAATAACAGTAGTTAAGGAGGTTAATGTTATGAAAAAAAAGATACTTATGGGTTTATTAATAC
>JAUUWD010000039.1 GCA_030589225.1 Desulfobacteraceae bacterium
AAGGGAGAAGAATATGTTTTTACGTCTAACTTTTTTTAAAGTGAAGCCGGGAAAGATGGATGAGCTTCGCCAGGTCTATATTAACGAGGTTATTCCCGCGCATAAAAACCATCAGGGCAACCGTTTTGTACATCTTCTGGAAAGAGTTGATGAAAAAGACCAGGGAATCTCCATTACAGCCTGGGACAGCCGGGCCGATGCCGAGGCCTATGAAAAGAGTGGGGATTACGAAAAGCTGTTAGGTCATTTTAATGAATTCTTTGATGGCCCAACCCGGCTTGAATCCTATGAAATTGCGGCCAGTTCAGAGCCTCTCTTGCTCAGGATATTTTAATTATGGGACAATAAAACAATGTCGACGTATGCGGGAAACCTTCTCAGGATAGATCTGAGTAGTAAAACAGCAAAGGTTGAAAAAATTCCACTAACATATTATCAGGGCTTTATTTCAGCAAGAGGACTGGGTGCCAGATACCTCTATGATGAACTCGGAGCAGGAATTAATCCTTTAAGTGAAGAAAACAAGCTGCTTTTATTAATCGGGGTTTTGGGGGGAACTAAAGCACAAGGATTTTCAAAATGGGTGGTGATGTCCAAGAGCCCCTTGACGGGCACAATTATGCGCTCTTTTACCGGAGGGAATTTCGGGGTATGGATGAGATTTGCCGGCTATGACCTGATAATAATTGAAGGCAAGGCGGATAAACCTTGTTATGTTTATATAGATGAGAGGGGCGCTCAGTTTTTAGGAGCAGATGAGATTTTAGGTTTAGATGCCCGGAAGGTGCAACTTGAACTTAAGAAGAAACATGGTGCTAAAACTGAGTCTGCCTGTATTGGACTGGCAGGAGAAAAACTGGCCCGATATGCTGTTATAACGTCTGGCGAGCGCACTGCCTCTCGTGGAGGTATGGGAGCGGTAATGGGATCAAAAAACCTAAAGGCTATCGCAATTAATGTGCCAGTCCGGAAACCTATCCCCTTTGATAAGGCAAAGTTCGAGAATATGGTTAAGAAGCAGAGCAGCATCTTAAAAGATCATCCTCGTAAAAGAAATATGACCACCTTAGGGACCCCGTACATTACCACCCTTGTCGATATGTTGGGCATTTTACCGGTCAGAAATTTTCAAGGGGGAAGCATTCAAAACATTGAAGAGATCTCTGGAGACGAGTTCTATAAATTGAAAAAAGCAAAGACTGGTTGCTTTATGTGTATGACCAGGTGTGGAGGAATGCGAGACGTTGGCAAAGGGCCTCTCCGTGGAACGAAAATCGACGGACCGGAATACGAGACGATCTATGCATTTGGCCCTTTACTGGGTATTATAGACAGGTCATTTATTATCGATGCAAACGCCCTCTGCGATTATTATGGTATAGACACCATAAGCACTGGAGTTAGCATAGCCTTTGCCTGCGAATTATTTGAGAAAGGGATCATTTCAACCTCAGATATGGATGCTCTTGATTTAAGCTGGGGCAATAAAGAGGCCATCTTTTCTTTAATTGAAAAGATAGGGAAGAGAGAGGGAATTGGATATCTATTGGGGGAAGGGGTAAAGAGAGCAGCTGAGCATATGGGTGGAGAGGCTGGCTCTTATGCTATGCACATCAAAGGTCTGGAGCTTCCAGGTTATGAGCCCAGAGGGATCAAAGGATATGCATTGAGTATGGCCACCTCAAACATAGGAGGCAGCCACATGTATGGAAGACCAAGGGATGAACTAAGCGGAAAGGTTGACCCGTTAACAGAGGAAGGGAAGGGTGAGTCAATTGCCCAGGTACAGAAGGAACAAGCAGTAGATGATTCTGTAATATCTTGTACTTTCGGGAATTCCGGCTTAGATATGGAGTTTCTCTCTGAATACCTATTGGCTGCAACAGGGATTAGGGAATTTAGCAGCGTGGCGAATTTGTTGGAAATAGGCGAAAGGATAATATGTCTGGAGCGTTGCTTTAATGTCAGGGAAGGATTCACCCGTAAAGATGATACATTGCCAGAAAGGATGCTTCATGAGCCGTTACAGAATGCAGGACCTGCCACTAACCAGGTTGTTAAAAAATTAGATAAACTTCTTGATGAATATTACAAGGCGTTTGGCTACACGAAAGAAGGTATACCTACCCCCAAAACACTCAAGCGTTTGAATTTAAGCATGGTTGAAAATGATATATCTTTTTTTAAAGAATAGAACATAAAACTGAGATCTATATAAGATGCGTTCTCTTAACAGTGTCTACGGCTTTTTGGCTCGGATTGCATATGAAAGGGCTGGTCTTATTTCACTCACAGTTCATTCATATCTCCGTAGATAGCTGTTCTTACCGCAAACGTTTCTCTAATGGCAAATTTAGTCCTTTTTCTTGGGCCATTATTTTATCCATAAGACTACCAATTCCCCTGAGAGCCTTTTCTTTAGGAGATAATTTGAGGAGGATATCCAGGAAGGCCTGGGCAGAGGGTGAAAGATGCTGATCCTTGAGATAGGCAATACTCACATTAAGTAAGATCTTTTGGCCTTTCATGGAAACGGTGGCGAGTTTTTTTTCACTTATTTCAACGGACACAGCTGCCTTTACCAAAAGAGAGATCCCATCTCTTACTACGGGCAAGGGGTCGAGCGGTGGTGATTTTGCTGCTTGGGCAGCAAAGGAAAATGGAAATGCACCCGCTGCTATGATCTGCCTGGAGGGTGAACCTGTTTTATCTGGCGCGGTTATCGCTACCGAAATCCTTACAGTGGATCGCCCAGAGAAGAATGTATTTGATCTGATAACAATAGGGGATTAGGTAGAAGTTGATGCCACCGCAGGCATTATTGAAGTTGTAGGAAAATAAAGATGTTTGGGGGGCGATTGTCCTGTCAAAATGGGTCACTGAAAAGCATCAACACTCTAATTTTATTTTCTCTGTTGCATTATATATTTTTTAAGTATATTTATCACTTAAGGCTTTTCGGATTGTTTCAATCATTTTTTAAACAATTTAAAGGGAGCGATAAAAATGGCAGAAGAAAAAGCAGGAAGATTTCCGGATCCGCACGAGTTTCAGGTTCCCCCGGAACTTGAGGGCTGGGAAGAGATGTACCCATCACATTATTTATTTTCCAAAGAGAGGGGGGAATGGGAAAGCAATCAGTTCTGGTATCAGGACAAGATTCACGCACCGGAGCCCATGCCGCCACTGGACCTGATTTTTCAGGAGGCATGGCAAATTTCTCTTTCGCAATACACCACCAGGGTATTTTGCATACCCCCGGCCCAGGGTATTGCTCAGAGAATGGTCGGGCCATACATGTACATCTGCGCCATTGCCCCTCCACCGGATGAGGTAATAGGCGAAAAGGCCCAGTTGTTTGAAAAGCGGGTGTTCTATGTGTTTGAGCATTATAATGAGTTATGGGACAAGTGGCTTACCAAATTTAAAGCCCTTGGTGAAGAGATGGCTGCGATTGAGATTCCGAAAGAACTACCGAAATTTGTACCCGAAGATCAGGTTCTTCCCGCACCCAAAGGCTACTATGTATCCTATGACATTCTCGAAGCATTTAACAAGCTGGTAGATCAGATGTTTAAGGGCTGGCAATACCACTTTGAGATGCTTAACTTAACCTATCTGGCCTATCTCATGTTTGGCGACGTTACCAGAAAGCTCTTTCCTGGGATTAGTGAGAGCTCCATTGGAAAGATGGTGGCCGGGGCCTATGTATCCATGTTCCGTCCGGAGGAGGAACTTTGCAGGTTATCCAGGCTGGCCAGCTCTCTTCCCGGCATAGGTGACATTATAAAGAGTGATGCCTCTGCTGAGCAGAAGATAGAAGAACTTAAAAAGACAACCGAAGGGATGAAATGGATTGAAGAATTAGACAAGGCCAAGGATCCATGGTTTTATGTATCCTGTGGCAGCGGCTGGTTCAATTACGAGGGAAGCTGGATCAATAAGCTGGACATTCCCTTTAGCTATATCAAGAGTTATATAGAAAGACTTGAAAAGGGAGAAACGATCGAGCGGTCTTTAGATGAGGTTGACAAGGAAAGAGACAAAACCGTTGCCAAATACCGTGAACTGATCAAGACTCACGATGACAGGAAGGCATTTAATGATGCTTACAATACCGTCAGGACCATATACAGGTATGCCGAGGACCATCTCTTCTGGGTTGAGCACTGGTTCCATACCATATGGTTCGACAAAATTAGGGGGCTTGGCAGGCTACTGGTCGATAATAGGATGTTAAATGAGGTAGATGATATATTTATGTTCAATCGCTATGAGATACCTGAGCTTCTCACTGAGCTTTCTACCAGCTGGGCCTTGGGGGTGGATATACCTGTAAGGGGCGACTATTACAAAGCCAAGGTTGACAAGCGAAAGAAGATCCTGAAGGCGGCAAGCGAGTGGAACCCGATCCCGGCCCTTGGCGTTCCGCCCGAAGAAGTGGCAGAGCCTTTCACTATCATGTTGTGGGGTGTTACCACCGATAAAGTAAAGGAATGGCTCAAAGGCATGGGGGAAGTCAGTGCTGAGGATATATCTGAGATCAAAGGTTTTGCGTCCTCGGCAGGTGTTGTTGAAGGCGCGGCCCGGGTGCTCAAGCTCCTCAAGGAGATTGTGGACCTCAAAGAGGGAGAGATCATGGTTTGTCCCACCACTAACCCCTCCTGGGCGCCTGTATTTACCAAGATCAAGGCCGCGGTCACTGATATCGGAGGGCTCACCAGCCATGCGGGCATCGTGTGCATGGAATATGGTGTCCCGTCAGTTACCGGAACAGGTATTGCCACGTCAGTTATCAAGACCGGGGATACTGTCAAGGTTGACGGCGAAACGGGTGTGGTTACTATTGTTAAAAGAGCGGGTTAAGTACAGTAAGGAGTATTGGAGTAACGGAGTAGTGGACACAGGATTCCAACCCATCACTCCAATACTCCAATATCCGACTGGAGCGAATCGCCAAAGTTTCAAAGATGGAGGAAGAGATGGACTACATCCTGAATTTTGAAAGGCTGGACAAGAGTTCACTCCCATCAGTGGGTGGCAAAAACGCGAGTTTAGGTGAGATGATCAAGGCAGGCATCCGCGTCCCACCAGGTTTTGCAGTGACCACCGATAGCTACTTAAGCTTTATAGAAGAAACGGGAATTAAGGATAAGATATTTGACATCCTCTCCAATATGCCTCCTGATGATGTGGAATCCCTTAATAGGGCCAGCGCCGAGATTCAGGAGCTAATCAATAAGGCCCCTTTATCCGATGAAATTAAAACCGCCATAGAGGAAGGGTATTCCCGCCTTTGTGAGAAATGCTCTGTTGAAATTCTGCCCGTAGCGGTTCGATCGAGTGCAACGGCCGAGGATCTGCCTACGGCAAGCTTCGCCGGGCAGCAGGACACATACCTTTGGGTTGAAGGAGAAGAGAAGATCATAAATAATGTCCATAAGTGCTGGGCAAGTCTGTTCACGCCGCGCGCTATAGACTACAGAAACAAAAATAACTTTCCCCACGAAAAGGTGCTGATAAGCGTCGGGGTGCAGAAAATGGTTAACTCAAGGACGGCAGGGGTTATGTTTACAATTAACCCGACTAACGGAGATCCATCAAAGGTAGTCATTGAAGGGAGCTGGGGATTGGGAGAGACGGTGGTGTCCGGTTCTGTCAACCCTGACAAATTTGTCGTGGACAAGGTGGTGATGGAAACCAGCGAAAAGACCATATCAGCCAAACACATAAAATGTGTCTATGATCCTGAAAAGGGAGGGGTGAAAGATATTGATGTCGAAGAGGATGTGCAGTCCATATGCTGTTTAGGGGACCAGGAGGTAAAGGAATTAGTAAAAATAGCAAAGGACATCGAAAAACACTATGGCCGTGCCATGGATATAGAGTGGGCCATTGATAAGGACTTTTCTTTTCCGGAAAGTGTATTCATCGTACAGGCCCGCCCGGAGACAGTCTGGAGCCAGCGCAGGAAGGGGTCTGTTATCGGAAAGAAGACCGGTTACCAGTTGTTGATGGAACAGGCCATGAAACGTATCAAGATACCCGGATAAAATTGCTTTGCGATTTTATGAAATGCGGCTTCGCCGCTCCCAAAAAAGACCGAAAAGGCGGGCACGGTGGCCCGCCCTACGGCTCTGTTAAATCAGAGGGTTATTCTGGCCTAATTATTTGATGATCTCGTAAAAAGTCGAAAAGATCCCTTTTCCGTCACTCCGTCCAGGATGACGGCCAACCCGGAATCCAGTAAATTCAATGCGTTCTGGATGCCGGTCGGAGATCCCGTGATCAGCGGGGATCAAGTCCGGCATGACGATTTCGAGACTTTTTACGAGTTTGTCATTATTTATGACGTTAATAGTAAAATTTAAACATAGGGAGGTAATACATTAAGATGAAAAGCATGAGGGATTTTATTGCCGCAGGTGAAAAAGAAGGACTTTGTAAAAGGATCAAGGCAGAGGTTGACTGGAACCTGGAATTGTCTCATATCGCTAAACTCAACGAGGAAAAGCAGGGCCCGGCCCTCCTTTTTGAGAATGTAAAGGATTATGATACACCGGTCATTACCAGCGTATGCACGACAACGCAAAGGCTTGCTTTGATCATGGGTCTGCCCCTCGAATCCACTCTCGTGGATCTTTACGAATCATGGGCCAAACTGGGTGAAAACCTGACCCCGCCCAAGTGGGTGGATGCGGCCGGTGCTCCCTGTAAGGAAAATATCATGACGGGTGACGATATCGATCTTTATAAGTTCCCCGTGCCCCAGTGGTATCCCTTGGACGGCGGACGTTTTATCGGCACAGCTCATTTCATCATCAGCAAAGACCCTGATACCGGCTGGGTTAACCTGGGAACTTACCGGAGCCAACTTCTCGGAAAAGACAAGATGGGTACCCAGTTCATCAAGGGAAAACACGCCGACATCATGCTCAAGAAATACCAGGCAATGGGTAAACCCATGCCGGTAGCTTCAGTTATCGGATGCGATCCCCTGCTTTTCATCTTAGGGGCAGCCCGCGTTTCAGCCTTTACATCGGAATATGATGTAGCCGGCGCACTCCGGGGCGAAGCCGTGGAAGTGGTCAAGGGAGAAACCGTGGATCTTCCCATACCGGCCCATGCGGAGATTGTGATCGAAGGCGAGGTGGATGCCGAAAAATTTATGGAAGAAGGACCGTTCGGCGAATACACCGGCTATTATTCAGGGGTAGGGACGGACCCGCGCAATTTTATCGACGTCAAATGCATCACCCACAGGAACAACCCGATTATGTGGGGAACCACTGTGGGCCGGGCCGTAACCGACACACACATGACCATGGCCCTCTCATACGGCGCCACCCTGTGGCAGCAGTTGCTGGCCATGAAAATACCCGGGTTGAAGGCGGTCTACTGTCCGCCTGAAGGGTCCGGCAGGTTCCTGGCCATTATCTCCGTGAAGCAGATGTATCCCGGGCACGCCGACCAGGTGCTGACAGCGGCTATTTCAACGGAGATGGGCGCCTATGGCCTCAAAACGGTCATTGTGGTGGATGAGGACATTGATCCGTGGGATATCCCAAGGGTGTTATATGCCCTTAGCTTCAGATTTCAGCCCAACAGGTCCCAGGTCATCAAGCGGGGAAGATCCACACCGTTAGACCCTTCCCTTCCCATAAACGCAAGGGAGATAACAGGCAGGCTGCTCTTAGATGCAACCATCCCCTATGATTGGAAGGAAAAACCCATACCCATTGAGCTTGATCCGGATGTAGTTAAAAAAGTCGAGGCCAGATGGTCTGAATTAGGGTTTTAGAACGTACTCAAATTATGGATGCCTCCTCAAGATGTAGTAGAGTGAAGACTGGCATCAAGAGGAGGTGTTCTTCAGCAATAGTTTGGAGGTGAACAATGATAATAGCTGTGATCGGCATGCTCGATGAGAGGGAAGAAAGCCTGCAGCTCATAAAGGATCACATAGAGGGAAGAGGGCATAAAACCATACTTATTGATATCAGCATCGGTACCGGCGCTATTACGTCTGCCTTGAAGGCAGACGTCAACTGCGAGGAAATAGCCGGTATCAGTGAGACGACGGTTGATAACATAAGAAACATGTTGGCCAAAGAGAGGGATAAGGCTACCTCGCTTGTAGCTGAAGGTCTGGGCAAAAAGTTGCAGGGGCTTTATCAGACAGGAGGACTGCATGGCGTTATAGCCGTAGGCGGGATGACAGGAACGTTCATTACCCTCACAGCCATGAAATCGTTGCCTTTCGGCCTGCCCAAGCTCCTGATCTCGAGTGTGGCGGCCATGCCGGCATATGCAAAGAAGCTTGCAGAATACTTCGGGGTCAGAGATATCACCGTGATGCATAGTGTGGTTGATACCGTGGGTGCAAATCCGCTTGTCCGGAATTTGATGATCAATGGCGCCGGAGCAATAAGCGGAATGGTTGAGGAGTACGAGGCGCCTAAGAAGGAAGAAAAACCGTCAATTGCTATTACCGAATTTGGCTTCTGCGATAAGGGTGCCCACTATGTCAGAGAATCCCTGGAAAAAGATTATAATATTGTGTCTTTTCATGCTACCGGGATAGGTGAGAAGGCGGCAGTAGACCTGGTCGGCCAGGGCTTATTTGAGGCCTTTATTGATCTCGTGCCGGGCGGCTTTAGTGAATATCTCTTAGGGGGAAACCGTGCAGCCGGGCCGGATAGGCTCGATGCAGCCTGCAATCAAGGCAAACCCTATATCCTGTCTCCATGCGGGTTTGACATGATTAGTTGCGGTCCCATTCAGAGGAGAGACGAAGGAGATCCGCTCTGGGTTTCTCGTAAACTGGCCGAAAGAAAATTCCTTATTCAAGACGCCATCAGAGTTCAAGCAAGAACAAGTCCTGAAGAGATGCAGACCATCGCCCGGGCCGTGGCTGAAAAACTGAATAAATATAAGGATAAGAAGTTGGTGAAGTTCGTTGTGCCAACTAAAGGTTTTTCCTCGTTAAGCGTCGAGGATGGCGCCCTTTATGATCCTGACTCAGATAAGACCTTCATTGGAGAGCTAATAAAAAACCTGGACCCCCAGATAGAAACCATCCAGGTTGACACCCACATAAACACACCGGAGTTTGCCCGGGCCGTTGTGGAGGCCCTTGAGGACAGCTTTAAACATCAGGCAGGTAAATAACAAGCAACCCCGGGATGCCACCAGCATGGAGGGTAGCAATGTTCCCTAAATCAGACAAGTTCTGGAATCCTCTTCTTGAAACCCTGCCAAGGGAAAAGATCAGAGAACTACAGGTCAAAAAATTCAGGCGGATAATGAAATGGGCCTTTGAGCATTCAAA
>JAUUWD010000186.1 GCA_030589225.1 Desulfobacteraceae bacterium
TTAGGGTCTGGAAATCAATAACTCATTGGAATTGGCGCACAGATTTAGGGCAGATTTGGTCGATCCGATTGAGCAAAACCGCAAGCGTAGTTGTACTATGTTGAGGATTTTGCGATTGAGGATCGGCCATAGATGGTCTTAAGCTGGGATGCAAAAACGATGAGTTATTGATTTCCAGACCCTTAGCTTACAATCCGGCAAAAAAAGAGCGGTTATTAAACCGCCCCTCATACTAATAATAACGATATATCGAGATGTTAGGCATCAATGATTTCAAGTGCCTCTTCCTTATAAGCATCCATGACATATGGAATGCCTGTTACTTTGGCACATTCCTCTGTAAGAGAAAATATATCCTTTCTGCTTATGTATTGGACCTCCCAGTTCCTGGAACCTGCCATTATTTGCTGGAGTCCCACCCTTATCTTGTCTGTGGCACTGTATAAACCAATAGCGCCCAATGGAAGCTAATCTACCTCGGAGCCGTATTTCGCCTTCAGGACCTCATAGTTCATAAATATTTCTTCCTTTGTGGAACCGAACCTTGATACTGTCGCAGGAAGCCCGCCATCTTCACCTTTCAACCATTTTTCAGCGTTCTTGCCCACCATGCCAGGGATCATCAAGGCCCGACCCATACAAACGGCCTTACAGTAAGGGGCTCCCAGAGCCAGCGCCTTGAAGACATGATCTTCTGAGGAAAAACCGGCTGCAAAAGCGATATCCGGCACCCGTTTACCTTTTTGGGTCAGACGCTCGCACAAGTCATACGCCATGGAATGCAGGTATATGGAGGGTATGCCCCATTCGCTCATCATCCTCCAGGGGCTCATGCCCGTACCGCCCGGTGCGCCGTCAATGGTCAAGAGATCTATTTCTGCATCGCTGGACCATCGTATTGCCATGGCCAGCTCTCTCATAGGATAAGCGCCTGTTTTGAGCGTTATACGTTTGGCGCCGAGCTTTCGAATCCTTTCTACCTCCTTCATAAAGCCCTCCTGGTCAATGAATCCGAGGCGGGAATGCCGCTCAAATTGCTTCAAAGGACCGGCCTTAAAAGCTGCCTGGGAAGCAGGATCTTCAGGGTCAGGTGTTACTATGTAGCCACGCTTTTTCAATTCAATGGCCCGCTTTAAAGAATCCACCTTGATTTCTCCGCCAATACACTTTGCGCCCTGGCCCCATTTTAGCTCAATGGTCTCTACCCCAAGTTTTTCAATGACATATTCGGCTACGCCGTTGCGCGTATCCTCAACATTCATCTGAACAAAAATATCCCCATAGCCCTCGTGGTAGCGCCGATATTCTCTGACACGACGGTCCATCTCAGGGGATTTAGTGACCTTGCCATTGCTGTCGAGTTCCAGTTCCGGGTCAATTCCCACTACATTTTCACCGCAAACCAGGCTGATACCGCTTATGGCAGCCCCTATTGCAAAATGCTCCCAGTTTTTGCGCGCAATATCAGTGCTGCCAAGGGCACCAGTAAATATGGGCACTTTCATCTTTACCTTTTCAGTGACGCCAAAAGACGTTTCAGTATTAACCGCCGGAAAAGTGGCTTTATCAGGATCTGGTTCCACTCCCTTTGCTCCCAGGGCATATCCCATAATATTCAGGTGGGAATAATCAACCGGGTAGTCTTTGTCCGCACCTGCTGTTACGCTCCCGAAAGGCTCCGGGTAAAGGAGTTCTCTCCCCCGGAAAGTAGCCCTGAACAAATCGCAATTCCCCTTGCATCCGTCAATACATCTACTGCATATGCCGGACTGAGGGACCACATTCCGAGAACGATTTTTGGTTTGAAGAGCGTCATTAGCATTGGGTCTATGTAGATTCATAATTTTCCTCCTTTGAAAATCAATATAACAAAAAAAGGCACCTGCCCCAATAGGAGCAAGACGCCTTTGTCTACTTCCAAGAAAAAACTCCACACGCCTTTGTGCGAAGTTTGAAATTACTACCCATGTTTGTTGGGGTTGTCAAGTATTTTTTGGTGATAGTTAGAAAACAAAGATGTTAAAGGTTTACTTTAAGGCGTGAGGTATACTGGAATAATATCCTAATTCCTCCGAAAGCAGGATTGCTTCGGCTACATCGCGCATGGATTTACGGGAATCCATGCTGCGTTTTTGTATCCATCGGAAGGCATCATCCCCATTCATGTTGCGTTGGCGCATAAGTATCTCTTTTGCCCTTTCCACTAATTTGCGGGTATTAAGCTCCTCCTGGATCACTTTGGTTTTGACCATGAGCTCGGTGTTCAGGATGGCAACGGCCGCTTGATTGGCAACGGCCGTTATGAGGTTTACCTCCGGTTCGGAAAACTCATGAGGTTTTGAGGTAAAACAGTTAAAAACCCCTATCACCTTTTTTTCCTTTGCTTGAAGCGGCACACTGACCATTGATACCAGCCCAAGCTTTTTGGCCATCTCCTTTTCTTTAAACCGGGGCTCCTTTAATACATCCATAAGGATGAGTGGTTTGTTATGAGTGGCCACAAAGCCCACCACCCCTTCGTCCATATTTAATGAGCGGTCCTTTAAATATTCCGGGTCAATTGCCTGGGTGGCCTTCAGCCGGATCTTTTTCGGGCTTTCACTTTCGTCTATGAGCCACAAAGAACATATTTCAACTCCTGTCACTTTGGCTGTGACCATTACAATAAGCTTAAGAATATCTTCCAGATACAGATCAGAAGTAATGGCCCGGCTGATATCCGTAAGTGCTTTGATGTATCTGTCGTACGTTTTAGGTGTAATGTTCTCCATTATCAGGCAAATTGCTGCTTTAAATATCCCTTAAGTCTACTTTCAAAATCAATTTCCCAGCCGCCATGATACACGATAAACGAGGCAATCTCACTTGCAAGGATGGCAGATTTGATCTTCGGTGGCAAATTTTTTACCCGTGCTCGATACTTCGGGTTTTCCCTGATAAAGGAGGGAAGGTGATTCAAGAGCACTTTTCTGAAAAGCGGCTGGTCTGACAATTCTGGTTGGCCTTGAAAGAAGTCAAACAGCCTGGCATAGTGCCTGTTTATTTCTGTGCTAATGGAATGACTGATTTCGGTATATAGCTGTCTTCCCTCACTTTCGCGATATCTCTTGAAGATCAGGTTCGCCTCCTCTTCAGCCCTCTTATCAAGGATAGCGAGCACATCTTTCACATAAGCGTCTTTGTGATCAAGGAACTCCTTCTCCTTCATGAGAAGGTTGCCGATAATCTCGTAAGAGGAGGAAATCACACCGCACTTATTGGCCGAAGCATCGCGTATAATTATTACACCTCTCTTCTGAATTTCTACCCGAGCCTCAGGAGTAATGAAGGAATTCGCCCCTTCCGTAATCACCCTGGCGGTGGGGGTTCCATCACCAGCAAAAAGCCTATTCCAATTATTTCCGTCAATGGTCTCCGGCCTCCCCCCGCAAGGAAGGAAGAGGTCTGCTGAAACCGAAAAGACCAGATCGTCGACTTCCCTGTGAAACTCATCCACAGTGATCCAGTGCTCCTCAACGCCCGAATTTGTGCGGATCACTTTCCTGTGCAGTTCTCGTAGACCGTCCTTTCGACGTTCCCGCCGAAAAAGCATAAAACCTCCGGGGTGAAGCGCCTCCGGTGTAAAGTGGTCCAAATCGCTCTTAAGCACCAAACTATCTAACTCTCCCCGGTCTGCTCCATCCGGGTCGAACAATCCTGCTGTTCCGTCTACAATACTTCGGATCTGCGATTGAGGGCATCGCTCCAGCAAGAGACGGATGCAATTCCCTGCCACATCCCCGTTGGTTCCACCGGTAAACTTCACTGTGAAAGCATCCCTGTAAATGTCAATACCGACTTCCTTCATGGCAATCTCTGCGAACTTCACCACGCCCCTCGAAGTGACGCCATACTCCTTGTGGTTGATTCCCACGCGCTTGCTTGACATAATGCCTATACCAAGAATATACCCACGCTTCACGGACTGAATAGCAATATGCTCGATCATGGAATCATGCATATTCTCGTCAGGCCCCTGTTCAATGGGCTCATCCTCTCCATAATAGTCCACCACCCGTGGGTTTTTGGCATGACCGTTCTCAGTCACAAAAATATCGAGAAACGCATTGTTTATACCATATTGAGCCTTGTAAAGGCGCTGGGTGACAGACTCAGGAGAATCGAAGTCTTCTGCGTCAAGGACCACTGTCAGTTTGGACCCTCCTTCGTAAATGTCTTTGTTTTTGAGGTGCTGGGTGTGAGCAAGAACGAAGACCTCACGAAAAAGGGTGTTGGTATTTGTGGTATACTCGTCCTGAGTTTGGCAGATAATGGTCCGCCACCCCCCCCTGGCAATATCCGAGAAGCCAATGTGATATCCCATCCCGTATCGACTGAAAAAGAAGGTGATTCGGAAGGGCGTGTCCTGGGGCAGGTCCGAGGTGAACTCTGGCCCAAGCTCGTCTAAGTACGCAGGATCCAGGCGAAAAGCCAGGGTATGCTTCTCAGGTACAAAAAAATTGGTCTTGAGAGTGTAGCAGATGAATAAGAGACAGGTTCGAAATATCGTTTCCCTGACTTCGTCTAAATATCTGTGTCCAGTGTTGTAGCTTTCGATAGCTTTACTAATTTCGCTTAATGCTTTTTTAAATACTTTTTGCCTGTTTTTCACATCTGGATCGAATCTGTTTCTAAAAACGTGTATAAGTTTTAACGTAAAATCCGGATCAGATTGAAAGGCACTCTTGATTACCTCCAGGTCAAAGCGATCCGGGTGGCTGTGGGACAGGGTAGTGTGGCAAAATGCAATGAATGCA
>JAUUWD010000156.1 GCA_030589225.1 Desulfobacteraceae bacterium
CCTTCTACTCAAAAGTCTCTTGTGGCATCTTCCCTTGTTGCTCCATTATAAGTTGAAAGTCCTGTGATTTATTTGGTGTTGATTCGCTACATGTTGGGGTAATATTACATGAAGAACACCCACAACTGCATCATTCCTCTATGTTTTCATTAGAACCGCCAACGGTTCGACTGGATCTAATTTATGCATTCCTTATTGTTTATGGGTTGTAATGATGATCTTTATAATTATACTGTAATGGTGAAATTTATATTGACAGAAACTACCACACTGTGGTATTGAGAGTCAAGTCTTTTTTTCACCTTGAACTCTTTTTTCATTTCGCTTTCTAAACTTTTCGAACACATCACCAGATCTCTGTTCGTTCAAGGCAGATTTGACCCTAACGTTGCATAAAATTTGAGTTCAAAACGGTATAGATTGGGTCAGCAAGGGACGGTTGGTCATTTTCAAGGACGAAAGCGTATTGAACATACGGTGAGGTCTTGAAAATGGTCAATCGTTTCTTGATGGCCAGATATAGAGCGAGCGAAGCACTTTTGGACCAAATATTTCTGCAACGTTAGGGTTGACTTGGCAGGAAAAATCACGGCCTATGTATGTGAAGAAGGAATTGGGATGAGATCAGACTTAGGCTTTTATTCTATGGGAGATCTATAGGAAGTCTTGAGTGAATTAATGAAGCCCTTGACGTTGGACCACATCGTGGTATGATGTGTAAAATAACGGAGAAATTTTAAATGGAAAAAACGGAGTTTTCAAGAATCAGACACCATCTGGGAAAAACACAAAACGAAATGGCACAATTACTCGGTACTTCTCTTAAGGCCATGCAAAGCTTCGAACAGGGATGGAGGAACATTCCTGTGCATATTGAACGCCAGGTGCTATTTCTTCTGGCCATGAAAGGGGATTCCAGTAAAAAAAAGAAGCCGTGTTGGGTGATTGAAAAATGCCCTAAGGCTACCAGGCAAAATTGCCCTGCATGGGAATTTAAGAGTGGATATCTTTGCTGGTTTATTAATGGGACGATATGTCATGGTGAGGTGCAGGTAAAGTGGAGTGATAAGATGAAGATGTGCCGGAAATGCAAGGTATTACAATCTATTTTGTCAACTGTACAATAGCATCTGGATTACGCGAAATGGAATCTTTGTGGACAGCATCGCAGGTGTGCACAGATATTGTTTTTGATCCTGGTAATCAGTGCTTATCTGTGTCCTAAAAAAAGGAGAAAAAACAATGAAATGGATAACACGATCTCATGTCCACGTAGACCGTGTGGCATGTCCTTGGCTCATCAGACGATTTGTGGATTCAAATGCGGAATTTGTATTCGTCCCCAAAAGCCAGATTGATGACATGGCCGGGCAGGAAGGCGCCATACCATTTGACGCACCTGGTGTTGAACTCGGTCATCAAGACGGTTTATGCACCTTTGATGTCATTATTAAAAAGTATGAACTTACTGATAACGCATTGCTGAGAATGGCCAAAATCGTTAATGCAGCTGATACTGACAGGCTGGAGGATGATCCCGTGGCCGCCGGTTTGGAGGCCATTGCCGTTGGCTATGGTGTCCGTTTCCCAAACGACCATGAGAATCTTAAACATCAGTTCGAAGTCTATGACGCGCTCTACGCCTGGTGCAGGCTTCAGGTTGCGGGTGAAACAAATTGATAGGGACGCAGATTTTCACAGATATATGCTGACAGTTTTTTGGGTAACCGTTTTTGATCTTGATAATCTGTGTTCATCTGTGTCCTGATTTATTTTGATATGGCACGACTGGCCCATATTTCTGACTTTCTGGGATTGAGAAGAAGCACGGTTGGCATGCTCTCCATGGTCATCCTTGTGGGCATGGGGGAGAAGATGGCCGAGCGATTTTTGCCCATTTACTTGATGGCACTCGGTGGCGGAGCTTTGTCGATTGGATTCCTCAACGGCCTCGATAATCTCCTATCGGCACTCTATTCCTTCCCCGGAGGGTATCTTTCCGACCGCCTTGGCACAAAACGGGCACTGCTTGTTTTTAACATTGTCGCCATGTGCGGATTTCTCGTTGTCATACTGATCCCCGCATGGCAGGCTGTTTTGGTGGGGGCAGTATTTTTCTTATCATGGACGGCCATCTCTTTGCCTGCGACCATGAGCCTTGTAGCCAAAGTGCTGCCCACAAACAAGCGCACCATGGGTGTTTCCATGCATTCTCTCGTCCGGCGTATTCCCATGGCGCTCGGGCCGGTGTTGGGCGGTCTGTGCATCGGATTCTGGGGTGAACGAAATGGAGTCCGTTTAGCTTTTTTCGCTGCTCTACTACTATCTATTGTGGCGGCAGCGTTACAGCAGGTCCTCATCGAAGATGACCCGCCGGAACTGTCAAGTAGAGGTCCATCTCCCAGACCGGAAAAGAATCCAATGCGGCTTTTTCGCCAAATGAGTCCGTCGCTCAAACGGTTGCTCATTTCAGACATCCTGGTCCGGTTTTGTGAGCAGATTCCCTACGCCTTCGTCGTTGTCTGGTGTATGAAGACCATTGCCGCGCCTGTCACCGCCTTACAGTTCGGTATCCTGACGGTCATAGAAATGATCACAGCCCTGCTCATATATATCCCGGTGGCCTATTTCGCTGATCGAGGTACCAAGAAACCATTCGTTGTCACAACATTTTGTTTTTTTACATTTTTTCCACTTGTGCTTCTATATTGCCGGTCATTCCCCTGGCTGGCACTTGCATTCGTCTTGCGGGGCTTGAAAGAGTTTGGAGAACCGACCAGAAAAGCGCTTATCATGGATCTTGCCCCGGAAGACCGTAAGGCGGCCATGTTCGGGCTTTATTATCTTTTGCGTGATGTGATTGTCTCGGTGGCCGCCTTTGGCGGAGCCTTCCTGTGGCTGATCGGGCCAGCCCTTAATTTCCTGGTTGCCTTTTCATGCGGGCTTCTGGGCACAATCGGCTTTGCCCTTTGGGGAGAGGATCTCAAATGAACTTATGCGGCTAATTTCTCTTTTTTCAGGATATCTCCCCGGGTGCTGATCACGATCTGTTCAACAGGGATTGCTTTTCCTGCAGCCTGCATTGCCCTTTGGAGGATCACCGGGAGGCCTGAGCAGCAGGGCACTTCCATTACCAGGGCCGTAACACTCTTGATGTCAGCAATCTTGAAGATTTCGGTGAACTTCTGGATGTATTCCTCCACATCATCGAATTTTGGGCATCCTATCATTAAAACCTTTCCTTTAAGAAAGTCCTGGTGAAAATTGGGATAGGCAGTAGGTGTACAGTCTGCCGCTACCAAAAGATCGGCTCCCTTGAGAAAAGGAGCGATGGGCGGTACCAGGTTTATCTGGACCGGCCAGTGCGATAAGGTTGATTCAGTCCTGGGCTGTGCAATGTCATCCATCGCCTCTTGGGACGAGGCCTTCGGAACAAAGGTCTGAACCTGGGTTGACGGGCAGCCACAGGCCAGAGGGATATCGAGAGGTTTTTCTTCCTTTTCTTTCAGGAAAGCCTCCACCGCTTCCTCATCAAAATCTTCTGCTTCCCGCTCTACCATGGTGATGGCACCATTAGGGCATTCACCCAGGCAGGCACCAAGCCCGTCACAGTAGCTTTCTGAAACAAGGCGGGCCTTGCCATCTACAATCTGTATGGCCCCTTCAGCACACTCGGGTACGCACTCACCGCACCCATCGCAGAGCTCGTCGTCAATTTCTATTATTTTCCGCATTACTTTCATGGTATACTCCTTTTTAGAGAATAAGTGCCTAAAGTGAACTAAAGTGTCTAAAGTGCCTAAAGTTTTAAAAGTTCTGAAACATCAGACCTGAAAATTTAAGGGTTCAGGGATTTTGGAATTGAGGGATTTTTTTTAAGAAAAAAGATAAAAATGGGAGAGATTAATCCCTAAATTCCAAAATTTACAATCCCTCAATTTCTTTTGCGCTATAAAAGTACCTTACTTGCTAAACTACGTCCGCTTTCGGTCAGAAACGATTTCTCAATAACACCGGGCAATTCCTTTGGATCCGTGGGGCTTTTCTTTTCGTTTTCCTCTAAGTTGACAATCATGTCTGCATCATAAACGCTTTTGAAATTGGTGTTTTCTTCTGTGCCCGGATGATGGTGATGGCCAATGATATCGCATACCTCATTTATCAAGTCTTCTTTGGCCTTCAACCGGGTCAAAATATCCCTGGCAATAGGCACTCCCTCTTCTTCATGGTACCGGGAAAAGGATTCTGGATGTTTTTTCTCGGCTTCCTTGATTCCGATATCATGGAGATATGTGGCGGACAGGATGACGGCCAGGTTGCCACGCTCTTCCCTACCGATCTGTTCGGCATGCCTGGCCGCCCGGATGGCATGGCCTACGCGCTTGAAGTCCTGTTTGAAATAGCGTTTCATCTCAATGGCAACCCGGTCCTTTAGGAGATCCTCTTTCTGTGAAAGGAGTTCGGGCGGAATGTTCCCAATGCATTGCTCGGCATATTGACAATAAGATGCACAGCCAAAATCCAGGCTGGGATTGAGGAAACGGTGGCCGCATTTGGGACATTTTCGGGTTGGATCGTCCTTAAAGAATTCCACCTCATTTCCGCATTTGGGACATTTAACTTCGAAAATAGCCCCCGGCTTCCAGTATTGGCTGTCCTGTCCAGGACATTTCATGATTATTCCCCTTTCGATTTTCGGTTTTCGATTGAAGATTGATTATTGGATCCGCCATGAACCCGTTTAAGTGTTTAATCTGCAGCATCTCAATAAGTCTGGGTACACCGAATCCTTCCCACTTTTGCAAAGGGGGATTGAGGGGGATTTTTCTAATACAGCCCGGAGTTATTGAGAACTTACTTTAGTCTTCAATAACCCATATCCTTCATGGAGAAAGCGATACTATTTTGATATCAATGGGTCAGGTATATAGAAGAACTTTACAATCTTTGGCATACTTCAAGAAGTCCTCAGCAGTCATAATGGTAACACCTTCTATGAAGTCGTCCTGTTTAAGGTCCATCATGTCCACTGTCATCTTGCAGGCCACAAATTTAACCCCTTCCAGACTAGCAATCTCCTGCAGGTCCGGAAGAGACGGTATGTTGGCCTTTTCCATTTTGCCCTTCATCATCCATGTAGC
>JAUUWD010000282.1 GCA_030589225.1 Desulfobacteraceae bacterium
GATCGGTTTCGCAAAAAATGAAAGATATTTCCTTCAGCTATTCAAGCCCGACCCCATGTTCGCCGCTGATTGTGCCCCCTGCGTCAGCGCAAATTTTCAAAATCTCTGTGGATGCTTTGAGAACCCGCTCCTTTTCTTCAGGGTCCCTTTCGTCAAACATAATAAGAGGATGGAGGTTTCCATCACCCGCATGAAACACATTTCCAATGGGAAGGTCATACTTTTTGCCCACTTCAATGACCTTGGCCAGAACCTCTGGCAGCTTGGTCCGGGGCACTGTGCCGTCACAACACATATAACTGGGCCTTACCTGTCCTACAGCGCCAAAAGCTCCTTTACGGCCTGCCCAGAGCAAGTTCCTTTCTGCCTCGTCCTTTGCCAGCTTCACTTCCCGGACATTGTTTCGCCTGCAGATTTCTATAACCTGCCGGATCTTCTCATCCATGCCCTCGGGCATGCCATCGAGTTCGATAATCAGCACGGCCGCGGCGTCTAACGGATACCCCGCCTTAATGGTTTCTTCTACCGCGCGCATAACCGCATTGTCCATCATCTCAAGGGTAGCAGGGACTATGCCTTCGGCAATAATGGCCGAAACCGTGTTGGCCCCGTCTTCAATGGTGTCGTAGACTGCCAGCATAGTCTTGACAGCCTCGGGTGCCCGTTCCAGTTTCAGCACTATTTTTGTCGTCAGGCCGAGCGTGCCTTCACTGCCCACAAGAATACCTATGAGATCATAGCCAGGATTATCACGGGACTCTCCGCCGGTCCACACCACAGTGCCATCATTGAGCACCACCTCCAGCCCAAGCACATGGTTCGAAGTGACCCCATATTTGAGACAGTGGGGGCCCCCTGAATTTTCAGCAATATTGCCTCCAAATGTAGAAACCTTCTGGCTTGCCGGGTCAGGCTGGTAGACGAATCCTTTTTTCAGCACCTCAGTTTGCAGATCCAGGGTTATGACCCCAGGTTCCACTGTGGCCGTCCGGTTGTCAATGTCAATGTCCAGGATTCGATTCATACGGGAGAAATGAACGATAATGCCCCCTTTAACGGGAATTGTACCGCCTGTCAGGTTGGTGCCAGATCCCCGGCCGAGTATGGGGATCTTTTCCTTATAGGCCAGGGCCATAATTTTTGACACTTCCTCAGTTGTTGCGGGCAATACGACTACATCAGGCATTGCTTTTTCCAGGGAGGCGTCATAACTGTAGAGTGCAAGGTCCATGTCCGAAGACAGGACATGCTCAGGACCTACGATTTCTTTCAAGCGCTCTATTAGTGCTTGTTTTTCCATGATGGATCCCTCCAAACACAAAATTTTGACAATTTTATCTATCTCAAGGAGCTTTCGTCAAATGGAAAAATAGCGAAAGCAATTAAAGGCGATTTTTTTGAATAAAAAAAGGGGTTGCTTAGCAACCCCTTTTTCAATATTCATTGGCGAATGGCAAAAGAGACTAACTGAGAATCAACTTCATCTGCTTGACCTCCACTTCTGCACCCATATTAGCGCAAAGGCTCCGAATCTCCTTTTTCTTTTCCAAACCGTTCTCCTTAAAGGAAACAATAACCTCTTTGACCTTGTGTTTTTTGATAATTTTCTTAAGGTCTTTCTGATCTCCAAGGACAGGATACCCTTTGATCTTCCTGCCATGTATCCTGGGATTGTCATCAACAAAGCCCACAAGAACCAATCCGAGATCACGGTTGGCCTCAATCTCCTTCATGGTCATCTGCCCACCAACCCCTGCACCATAGATGAGAGTAGCTTTGCCCTTTTTGTTTCCTTTGCGTATCCCTTCGTCCAGCAAGCGGAAAGAGAGCCTGGAAAGCGAGATCAGGACAAGCATGAGAACCCAGTAGATGGCGAAAACTGCCCGGGAGAAGCTCTGGAAGCGATAAATGGTGAGAAGGATTAGAATGGGCAGAACTGTACCCACTGTAACTGCCTTGATATAGCCAATGAGATCCCGGAGTCCCGTGCTTTCCCATAAACCCCGGTAGACACCCATAATGTAGAAAGACAGGATTTGACAGGCGATTACGATGGGCAGGGAGTTCAGAAACATATGCAAGTCTTTCCCAATGGATCCCTCAAAGCGTAAAAAGTAGGCCGTGTAATAGGCCACTGTAATCAAAATCAAATCCAAGAGGACTTCAAAGAGTCTTCTCCTGTAAGTAATCTCCACGATGACAGGAGTAAAAACCCCCAAACCATTGTTTGAGATGATGGATTCTTCCGGATAGACCTTAACCTTCGCGAGATAGATCCAGAAAAAGAGTACAAACAGGAGATAAAAGACAGTCACGATCAGGCTGCTCCATATGCTGAAATATCGAATAGCAAGGGCAACGAGGCCGGAGGCCACGGCAAAGGCATACAGGACCAAAACCGCCTTTTTCTCTGAAAACCCTATGGCCACCATACGGTGGGAAGAATGATCTCTTCCACCCTGGGAGATTGGGCGGCGGAATAGCTTTCGCATAAAGCTTACAAATCCCGTATCCAATATGGGGATGAATAAAATTAGAATGGGAATGGCAATTACTGAGAGCACATGCACAAAACCTCCTCCTCCCATCTGTCGGGAAGTTCCTGTCATTGTGAGGCAGGCCAGCACAAAACCAATGAACAGGCTTCCTGCGTCACCCATAAAAATGGAGGCCGGGTTGAAGTTATAGATCAAAAACCCCAGGATAGCGCCTAAGTATGCCGCACTTATCAACAATATGGGGCCTCCAGAGACAAGAGATTGGGGCCCCATGAAATGCCATAAAAATAGAAACACCCCGCAAATAAAGGCGGTACCGGCGGAAAGGCCATCCATGTTATCCAGGAGGTTAAAAGCATTGGTGATCCCCACCACCCAGAGAATGGATAAAAACAGATTGACTGTCTTGGAATCAACCCACCCGAGACGAAAACCGAAAAACATCAAGATAGATGTAATGATGATTTGTCCTGCCAGTTTGTGCTGCGGGTCCATATTAAAAATATCATCTGCCAGACCCAGCGCAAAAATGGCTGAAGCGCACAGCATCATAGGTAGAAAAGGACGCCCATAGGTGCCCCAATCCGTGAATTTGGCTGCCAGTACCCACACGGTCAATGTGGCGAAAAAAATACTAATGCCCCCCAGAAGGCCTGTGGTTTTCTTGTGCCATCAATTGTCCTTTGGCACAGCTACTTTGCCATAAGTAATAGCAAGCTTCCTAACGAGGGGGGTCAAGATCAATGATATGGCAAAACTCGCCCCGAGGACAGATATATAAATATAAAGAGGTAAACCGTTCATGCTTTTATCTGTGATACCCAGGAGTCAATATAAGTCAATGACAGTCTCTAAGAAAAAGATTTTGAAAAAAAGCTGAAGGAATCCCCTTTGCCAGATCGCCATAAGAGAAAGATGCACGAAATAAGCAAAAATACATTCGGAATCCACACGCCTATGGCAGGAGATATAGTTCCAGTCTCACAGATACCCCTCGCTCCTGCAAGACAC
>JAUUWD010000216.1 GCA_030589225.1 Desulfobacteraceae bacterium
CAGGACGCATTGACCGGCTTGGAACCCCGTTCGATACTCTGGATATCTATAATTTCTTTCCGGAAAAAGGGCTTGAAAAGTTGCTGAACCTGGTCAGGAAACTTCAGCGTAAACTTACTCAGATTAATGAAACTATCGGCCTGGACAGCAGCGTGATGGGAGAAGTTGCCGATCCAAAAACTTTCAATACCCTTGATCGCATAGCGGCAGAAGATCATTCAATTATTGAGGAGTTAGAGGCATTCAGTGAGCTTGCAGGCAACGAACTAATGAAACAGCAATTATCACAGTTTTTGAAGTCTTATTCAGCCTCACAAATCGAAAGCATACCCTTTGGCATACACAGTGGAAAAGACAAGGGAGAGGTAGGTTCGGGGATCTTTTTCTACTATAAGGCGGAGGATAACCATTTCTGGCGTTTTTATGATGTGGGTTACAACCGTATCCTTGATAATAGGTTGGATATTTTTAGAAGGATCTATTGCAAGCCTGATACACCCAGGATTGAAGCGGATATTGACATCTATGAAATCAAAGAAAGGATTAAGGAGGCTATCTCAGAGGATACCAAAGCCAAAAGGGCTGCGATGATGGCACCAAAAAAGTTAGATAAAGTTCAATCAGACCTGATTGCTATATTGCGAGAAGGGGTAGGCCTTCGGAAAGTGGACAAAGCCTCCGCATACGACATCATAAAAATACTTAATGTTCCGATGAGTACAGCATTCATAAAAGATCTGAAGCCGGTACGTGACCTTTTCAATAAGGAAAAGAACTATTTTGAGTTGCAGGAATCACTAAAGGTTTTTTCAAAGCAATTTGAGTCGAACGGAGGGGTTGAAGAGGAAAAAAAATCGGAAAGAAAATCATATGCTCCAGAAGACCTGGAATTGGTGTGTTATATGACACTTTCGTAGATCGGATGAAAGAATGAACACCAAAGATAGATCAACACAAAACAGACAACCAATAGTCACTTGAAGTGACCGCTCAGAAGACCTAATTTATTACCGCATCGATTGGAAAAGACAAAGATGTCCTCTAAGAATGAACTGCCTGCAAAATGCCGGGAATGCGCCAAGTCCAAGGTACTACGTTTTCATGGGAAGTGTCATTTTTGCCGTGAGCTGGAATTTCATGAAGCGGTTTTGTGTGATTTAAACCGGTGCATACAGGATAGGACAAAATTTCAATGTCACGCCTTTGAGCCCATTCTTAGACTGGCCAGTCCGTCACAAAATAGGGCAAACGGCCGGATTGATCGTCTCCCAAAACGCCTAAATAAAGAATCTTACTTGAGATTATTCAGCTCTGACAAGATCAAGTATGAAAGGGCATTGGCTTTGCAGAAACTGAGCCGTGATCCAGATGATGTCTACGTTCAGCTCAAGTATCACTTTGCCTGGAATGTAGCGCGCAGAGCACACGTTTTCAATCCCCCCAATCATTTTATAAATTTAGTGCATGACATCTTCTTGAGTTGTAGCGAGAGGGTCGTAAGGTTTGTGGATCTGCTTTATTTGGCTCCGGATCATATACATTTATACGTAGAATCGGATGGGGAACTTTCGGTAGAGGAGATGGGGCATAAAATCAAACGATTTTCAAACAATACTATAATCGAGAAATTTCCTTTAGTGAGAGATAAGTTCCGTGGCGATATTGAAATCTGGGATGAAGCATATTTTGTAGAAACGGTAGGCTAATGGAGATGAATGATTGAATATCTGAAAAAGCGAAAAATGACAAAGGCCTCGAAGAAAAAAACCGCCGTTAGATTGTATCAAATTCAAAGGAGAGAGGTTACCATGACGGAGGATGAAAAAAAGCAGAGGCTTGATGAAATCAAGGAATTGGTGCTGGACTTTTGCGAAGAGCATTTAAATGAGGAACTGGCGGGTTATGCTTTGAAGTTATGTGATACGTTGGGCCGCAAGCGGAAGATCTCCATAACCAGGGGAAAAAAAGAGATATGGGCGGCTTCAATCATCTATGTGATTGCTCGACTGAATTTTTTGTTTGATCCAGAAAATGAGTTATTTCTTTCAGCGGACACAATCTGTGACTACTTTGGGACTAAGAAATCCACAGTCGGCAACAAGGCGACTCAAATTGAAAAAGCGTGTGATCTCGGAGTTGGCGCTGAAGGGTTTTGCAGCCCGGAGATATCTGATGCACTGACATTGGTTGAGCTTCCTAATGGTTTGATAATTCCAAAAAGTATGTTGCCTAAACCCGAGATTGTGGTTGAATTTGCAGACGAGAAAGAGGAAGAGGAATTTCAAAAATACATGGCTGAACAGCAGCGCATCAAAGAACGGGAAGCCGCGAAGAAAAAAGCGCGGTGTGCGGAGATCAATCGAAAGATTGCCAAGGACAAGGACAAGAAAAAGAAGAAAAAAGAGCAAGACAATCAACTCGGTCTATTTGACGAGTTGTAGAGGTTAGCTCTCTATTTTTTTTGAAAAGAGTATCAGGATGTGTAAGAAAAGAATCTAGGTCTATGAAAGAGGGGAATTTTTATCTCCCTTTTAGTGGAGGGAAACAGGGATATCAAGTTAGTTCGCTTCGCTCATCCCGCCAAGGCGAGATTGGAATACTGGAATGTTGGAATACTTGGGTTAGTTAGTGTTGCGTGTTGCATGTTGCAAGTTGCGCGTTGCCGGTTTGGTGTGGAAGTGAATCCTAACCCGTAACTCGTAACACGAAACTCGTAACATTCCATGTGTGGGACAAAATTACCAAGCCTCAACAAATACCTATAATATTCCCGCCTTGGCGGGATACAATTTGCGAGACGTTAAATTAGAATATGGAAATACCGCTGCTAAATGACATTATCATCATATTTGGGTTGTCCATTGCTATCCTCTTTATATGCCATCGTCTTCGCGTGCCGGCGATTGTGGGATTCCTCCTTACCGGGATATTGGCCGGGCCCTACGGACTTGGCCTTGTAAAAGCAGTTCATGAAGTTGAACTTTTGGCTGAGGTCGGTGTTGTGTTATTGCTTTTCACTATCGGAATTGAATTCTCACTTAAAAGACTGCTTCAAATCAAGAAACCAGTCCTGATGGGGGGCTCGATTCAGGTTTTGTTAACGCTTTTGGTCACTTTTATTATAGTCAGGCAACTGGGTCAACCCATTGGCGAATCGATCTTTATAGGTTTTCTTATAGCCCTCAGCAGCACAGCCATTGTGCTCAAACTACTCCAGGAAAGAGCTGAAGTTGATAGCCCCCATGGACGTACAACTCTTGGCATCTTGATCTTCCAGGACATTATTATTGTTCCAATGATATTGGTTACGCCTCTACTGGCCGGAGCAACAGGGGGTTCAGGCGAATCTGTCCTCGTTCTTGTGGCCAAAGGAATCGGAACCATCGGGCTGGTCATAGTTAGCGCTAAATGGATTGTGCCAAAGGTATTGTATCAAATCACCCGGACGCGAAGCCAGGAACTTTTCCTGCTGAGCATAATTGTAATATGCCTCGCAGTTGCATGGGTAACCTTCAGTGCGGGGCTTTCTCTTGCCCTGGGCGCGTTTTTGGCAGGGTTGATCATTTCCGAATCTGAATACAGTCATCATGCACTCGGAAACATTTTACCATTTCGGGATGTCTTTACAAGCTTCTTTTTTGTATCCATTGGCATGCTGCTCGATGTGGGTTTCCTTTTCCGGCAACCTGGAACTATTGCGCTGATCACTTTAGGCGTTTTGGTCATAAAACCCATAATTGCCTGCTTTGCAACGGTTTTATTAGGATTCCCACTTCGCACTTCAATTTTGGTTGGCCTTGCACTCGGTCAGGTTGGTGAATTTTCTTTCATTCTATCCAAGACCGGTGTTGAACATGGTTTGCTTACAGGAAATATTTACCAGATATTCCTTTCTTTCTCTGTGCTTACCATGGCGGCGACGCCATTCATTATAAACCTGGCACCACGCCTGGCGGGTATTATCCTGCTATTGCCGCTGCCGAAAAGGTTAATAAAGGGCTTTTCTCCTGTTTCAGAGATAAAGGTTGAAGACAAAAAAAACCACCTTATTATCATCGGCTTCGGAGTGAATGGTAGGAACGTAGCACGGGCCGCCAGGGTAGCAGGTATTCCCTATGCAATCATTGAAATGAACCCCGAAACAGTAAGGAGCGAACAAGCACAGGGTGAAACGATTTACTATGGCGATTCAACCCAGGAGGCAGTACTTCACCACGCAAACATCAAAGATGCGAAAATTGTGGTAGCTGGAATTAACGATCCCACAGCAACCCGTAGAATTACCGAAATCATCCGAAGACTTAATCCGAAAGTTTGCTTGATCGTACGAACCCCTTATCTCC
>JAUUWD010000006.1 GCA_030589225.1 Desulfobacteraceae bacterium
AGTTGAGATGGTGATGCCTGGTGACAATGTGTCGATGGAGGTGGATTTAATTACTCCCATAGCGATGGAGAAGGAGTTGAGGTTTGCCATTCGTGAAGGAGGGAGGACTGTTGGTGCCGGGGTCATCAGTGACATTATTGAGTAAAAGGAGACCTTACAGGAATGCGTGATATAGTTACACTGGCCTGTGAAGGATGCAAGAACAGGAATTATACGGCCACAAAAAATAAACGAAAAACACCAGATAAACTGGTATTTAAGAAATATTGTCCATTTTGCAGGACCCATACAGTTCATAAGGAAACGAAGTAGCCTGTGTTTGTTGGGCTTATTGATGCTTTTGGGTTTGTTGTTTTCATAAGAATGGCGTCGATGAGATAAACGCAATGAACCCTGCAAACACAATAAACATAATTTATGCAGGCCAGTAGCTCTAACGGCTAGAGCACCGGACTCCAAATCCGGGTGTTGGGGGTTCGAATCCCTCCTGGCCTGCCATTTTTTGCATGCTTAAATTGATATGAAAAAACAGAGCCAGAGACAAAAGAAAAAACGCCCAAAGAAAAAGATCTCCGTCACAAAGAAAACTGAGGGCGTGGATTCAAATGTAAAGCCACTGCCAAAAGGGATGGTTCAACAAAAGCCTGTCCGGACGAACTCGAAAAAAGTATCCGAAAAGAAGGTGACAGAGGACCGTTCCATTAAGAAATATGTTGGCAAAGCGAGCCAGTTTTTCAGAGAAGCAAGGATGGAGTTAAAGAAGGTCAAGTGGCCCACGCGAAAGGAATTGTTGGCCTCCACGGCTGTTGTGATCGTTCTTACGCTTATCATTGCATTATTCTTAGGTCTGGTGGATTTTGGCCTCATAAAAATTATCAAGAATGTTGTGGGATAGAGTTAAGAATTGACTATTGACTATTGACTATTGAAAATTGTCGATTATTGATGGTCAATCGTGATGGTTTTGTCAAAAGTCATATAACCGGTCATTGCAAGGAGCGAAGCGACGAAGTAATCTTCTGATTTCAAATTGTTACAATAAATGAGATTACTTTGTCCCGCTAATAGCGGTACTTGCAATGACATGCCGGTTGACTTTTTACAAGTACATCAATAGTCAATTAATAAATCAGGTGTCTGTGTGGATCAAAGGTGGTATATAGTTCATACTTATTCAGGTTTTGAGAACAAGGTAAAAAAGAACCTGGAAGAGAGAATAAAGACACTCGGGAAGGAAGAATTCTTCGGCCAGATTGTTGTCCCTACTGAACAGGTAATGGAGCTGCGAGGCGGTCAGAAAAAAACCTCTTCCAGAAAGTTTTTCCCGGGATACATTCTCGTCCAAATGATCTTGAATGAAGAGACCTGGCACATAGTAAGGGATACCGCCAAGGTGACAGGATTTATTGGTGGAGAGGTTAAACCCACACCTATTCCTGATGAAGAGGCAGAGCAAATTCTCCATCAGATGGAAGAGGGTGTGAGCAAACCAAAACCAAAGTACCGTTTTGAAGAGGGGGATGAGGTCAGAGTAATTGATGGACCTTTCAATAACTTCCAGGGGGTTGTGGAAGAAATTAAGCCGGACAAAGAAAAATTGAAAGTTCTTATCACCATATTCGGACGTGCAACGCCTGTAGAACTGGATTTTATTCAGGTAAATAAGGTTTAAAAGAGGTTAATCATGGCAAAGAAGGTCATTGGGGCTATCAAGCTTCAGGTGAAAGGAGGACAGGCTAATCCGTCACCACCCATCGGTCCTGCGTTAGGACAGCACGGTGTCAATATCGCAGAGTTTTGCAAGTCATTCAATGCAAAGACACAGGATCAACTGGGCACGGTTATTCCTGTTGTTATTACAATTTACGCCGACAGATCTTTTTCCTTTATCACTAAGACCCCTCCAGCCTCGGTCCTTCTAAAGCAGGTGGCAAAAATAGCCAAGGGTTCAGCCGAACCAAACCGGGAAAAAGTGGCAAATGTGACTCGAAAACAGGTGGAGGAAATTGCAAAGCTCAAGTTTGACGATTTGAATGCTTACGATTTAAAGGCTGCCGGTAAAATAATTGAGGGTACGGCAAGAAGTATGGGTATTACGGTGAGCGAATCTTGATATGAGAGGAAGGTCAGGTATGGGCCGGGTAGGTAAAAAACACAAGGATAGTGTTCAAAAAATTGATAGACTCAAGAGATACAATTTCGAAGAGGCAGTTCAACTGGCAATAGACTGTGCGCATGTTAAATTTGACGAAAGCGTGGATCTGGCTGTTAGATTGGGGGTGGATCCAAGGCATGCCGATCAAATGGTTAGAGGTACCGTAGTCTTGCCCAACGGTGTGGGAAAAGACGTCCGTGTGGCCGCTTTTGCCAAGGGCGAAAAAGAGAAAGAGGCCCTTGAAGCAGGCGCAGATTACGCGGGTTCGGATGAACTTGTAGAAAAAATTCAGAAAGGATGGCTTGAATTCGACAAGGCAATTGCCACACCGGACATGATGAGTTCTGTTGGAAAACTGGGACGTATTTTGGGTCCGAGAGGCATGATGCCGAACGCCAAACTGGGTACTGTCACATTTGATATAGCGAGGGTAGTGAAGGAGATTAAGGCGGGAAAGATAGATTTCAAAGTTGAAAAAACTGGCATCATTCATGCCTCGATGGGCAAAGTTTCATTTGGTGTGGAAAAGCTTTTGGAGAACATTGCTGCTTTTGTGGATACGATTCTGCGATTGAAACCCCCCACGAGTAAAGGGACCTATCTCAGAAGTATGGGCATCTCTACCTGTATGGGCCCGGGAATCAAAATAGAGCCCACATACGTTAAGGATCTCTTAAATAAATAACATCACGAAAATTTAAGAATATTGAAAATAAAGGCATAGCCCCGCAAGCTGGGGACTATAAAAAATTGTGAACTGATTCTATAACCACCTGATTGAGCATAGCTCAATAGGGGTAGTAGTATATCTTTTAGTCAAAGACAGTAGGTGCCATGAAAGCCGGTGGGGGCCGAATTTTCCCAAAGACGGTGGTATGTGCTTAAAGAGTAAGCCTACCGAGACTGATACAGGGTGATTTCTTTTTTTGCACCTCTGACTTTGACATGTCTATTGTCGAGCAGAGAGGAGGTGAATATGAATAGAGAAGAGAAAGAGAAGCTTGTCGCCGATTTTGGCAGCCGCTTTGAGAAAGCAGAGGGGACTTTTCTTGTAGACTACCAGGGCCTCAATGTGGAAGCCATGAATCGATTGAGAAAAGGGCTCAAAGAAGCGGGCGCTGAATTTCAGGTAGTAAAAAACAGGCTTTTGAAGCTGGCCTGCCAGGGAACCGACACAGCGGTGTTGGAAGATCAAATGAGGGGACCCTCAGGTATCGCGATGACATATGAGGATGTGGTTAGTTCCGCTAAGGTTTTGGTCGATTTCTCGAAGAAATTTAAACAATTCGAAATTAAATGCGGCCAGGTTTCAGGCAGGGCAATCGACGCGGAAGCCATAAGAAGGTTGGCGGAATTACCGGGCAAAGATATACTTCTGGCCCAGGCTTTATCCGCCATGCAGGGGGTTCCCTCGGCGTTGGTCAGGGTTTTAAATGGAGTTATTTTACAGCTGTTGAATGTGTTAAAAGCCATTCAGCAGGAAAAAGAAGAGTCCGCTTGATGCGTGACGAGAAATGATGGAGGTTGAAAGTAAGATATGGCAGAAAAAATAAAAAAGGAAGATGTTATTGAGTATATTTCGAACATGACCGTTCTTGATCTTTCAGAGTTTGTAAAGGAACTGGAAGAAAAATTTGGGGTAAGTGCTGCAGCTCCCATGGCCATGGCAGCGGCAGCGCCGGCCGAAGCAGCGCAAGCAGAGGCCGTTGAGCAGACGGAGTTTGATGTGGTGTTGTCTGCTATTGGGGACAAGAAAATCCAGGTTATCAAGGCTGTCCGTGCCATTACAAGTCTGGGCCTTAAAGAGGCCAAGGCAGTTGTAGACGGCGCGCCTGGCCCCGTAAAAGAAGGAGTCTCCAAGGATGAGGCAGAAAGTATCAAGAGTCAGCTTGAGGAAGCGGGTGCTACCGCCGAGATCAAATAGGGCCGCTGTAAGCCGAAGACTGCGGCTATTGGATTGACTATTTTTGATTGTATTTTTTCAATCTTTAATCGCCAATAGTGAATCATCAATCTAAAGGAGATACCATGGCGGGAGAAAATGGTGTCAAAAGACGCCCGAGAAGAAGTTTTGGGAAGATAAAAAACGTTATAGAAATTCCGAATTTAATTGATATGCAAAGGCGTTCCTATGAACGCTTTCTCCAAAAAGATGTTCTGCCCGATGAACGCCAGGATTTTGGGCTTCAGGGGGCCTTGATGAGTGTTTTCCCGATTCACGATTTTGCAGGCACATCCTCTTTGGAGTTTGTCAGGTATAGGTTTGAAGATGGCAAATATGATGAGGAAGATTGCCTGAGTAGAGGCATGACATATGAGGCGCCCCTCAGACTAACCGTCCGGTTGGTTGTTTTTGATACGGACCCTGTAAATGGCACGAAAAGTATCCGTGACATCAAGGAGCAAGAGATCTACTTTGGGACCCTCCCCATGATGACGGATAAGGGAACTTTTATAGTCAACGGAACCGAAAGGGTTGTCGTTAGCCAGCTCCATCGCTCTCCTGGGGCCTTTTTTGACCACGACAAGGGTAAAAAGCATTCCAGCGGTAAGCTTTTGTATTCTGCAAGGATTATCCCACTAAGAGGTTCTTGGCTTGATTTCGAGTTTGACCCCAAGGATATTTTGTACGTTCGTATAGACAGAAGGCGGAAATTTCCAGCCACGATACTTTTGAAGGCACTTGGATATTCGACAGGCGAAGTTCTGCGTTATTTCTATGAAACAGAGATCATTACCATCGGCAAAAAGGAGTGCTGGCGAGAGGCCAAGATAGAGAGTTTATACCAGAAGAAAATTACCAAGGATATTGTTGATACCGAGACGGGGGAGATTTTAGCCAAGAAAGGGGAAAAATATACCAAGCGTCTGCACAAGGCCGTTCAGTCAGCCGGGCTAACCCGCATACCCATAGACCTGTCTGATGTTGAAGGTCACGTGATTGCTGATGACTTGGTTGACCCTGAGACGGGTGAAGTCTTAATAGAGGGTAATCAGGTGCTTACCAGTGAGATGCTGGAAATATTGAAAGAAAAAGGGATTACTGAGATCGAGTGCCTTGTCCTGGATGCGTCTGGTGTGAGCACTGCCATTAGAGACACAATGCTTCTTGATAAAATAGCTTCACCTGATGAAGCAATTCTTGATATTTACAGAAAAATGCGACCCACCAGCCCTCCGACCCAGGAAGTGGCAAAAAATTTCTTTAACAATCTTTTCTTCAATAATAACACCTATGACCTCTCAAAGGTGGGAAGGCTTAAACTGAACTACCGACTCAATTTTGATGTTCCTCTTGAGCAGCGAATCCTGAGAAAAGAGGATATCATGGGTACGGTGCATGAGTTGATCACCCTGAAGAGTACCGAGGCCATGGCCGATGATATTGACAACCTGGGAAACCGGCGGGTGAGAGCGGTGGGCGAACTCCTGGAGAATCAATACAGGATAGGGCTTGTGAGAATGGAAAGGGCTATTAAGGAGAGAATGAGCCTGCAGGAAGTGGAAACATTGATGCCTCACGACCTGATTAATTCCAAACCAGTATCGGCAGTCGTCAAGGAATTTTTCGGCACAAGCCAGCTTTCCCAATTCATGGACCAGACCAATCCATTATCGGAGATCACCCACAAACGGAGATTGAGTGCCTTAGGCCCCGGCGGTTTGACGAGAGAAAGGGCAGGGTTTGAAGTCCGGGACGTTCACCCAACGCACTACGGCAGGATTTGTCCTATCGAGACGCCAGAAGGACCAAATATCGGTTTGATAGTCTCACTCGGTACATACGCAAGGGTGAATGAGTTTGGCTTCATTGAGACACCTTACAGGCTGGTGGAAAATGGGAGGGCGACTAAAAACATCAAATACTTGTCTGCGCTTGACGAAGTGGATTATGCAATTGCCCAGGCCAATGCCCCCCTGGATGAAAAAGGCAATTTTATAAGAGAAGAGGCTGCGGTGCGGATAGAGGGAGAGGCTGGGAAGAGCCCCATCGGGGACGTGAAGTATATGGATGTATCTCCAGATCAGCTTGTGAGCGTTTCTGCCTCTCTGATCCCCTTTTTGGAGCACGACGATGCCAATAGAGCTTTGATGGGGTCTAACATGCAACGTCAGGCTGTACCCCTCCTAAAGGCCAGGGCACCTTTAGTAGGGACAGGAATAGAAGGTGTGGTTGCGCGAGATTCAGGTATATCTGTGATTGCCAGAAGAGATGGCGTGGTCGAGAGCGTGGAGGCCTCGCGCATTGTCATTAGATCCAGTGGCGGGACGGATGATGACCAGTCGGAGGTGGAGATTTATAAATTAGCCAAATTTCAGAAATCCAACCAGAGTAGCTGCTATACTCAAAAACCTATTGTGCACAAGGGGGATATTGTCAAAAAAGGGCAGATCATTGCTGATGGTCCTGCTTCCGAACTTGGAGAGCTTGCGCTGGGCCAAAATGTGATGGTGGCTTTTATGTCGTGGGGTGGCTACAACTTTGAAGATTCCATGCTCATCAGCGAAAGAGTGGTGAAAGAGGATATCTATACCTCCATACATATAGAAGAATTTGAGGTTGTCTCCAGGGATACAAAGTTGGGCAAAGAAGAGATCACGAGAGATATTCCGAATGTGGGTGAGGATGCCTTAAGGCATCTGGATGAAAGTGGCATAATCAGGATTGGTGCAGAAATCAATCCGGGGGATATTCTGGTAGGAAAAATCACTCCAAAAGGGGAGACCCAACTTTCTCCGGAAGAGAAGCTCTTGAGGGCTATTTTTGGGGATAAGGCCGGAGACGTGAGGGATACATCTTTGAGGGTCCGGCCAGGCGTCCAGGGGATGGTTATTGACGCCAAGGTATTTGCCAGGCGTGGCGTTGAAAAGGACCAGCGAAGTCTCTATATCGAAGCCCAGGAAATGCTTCGGCATAAGAAGGATCTCCAAGACGAACTGGATGTCATTGGGAAAGGCGTAAAGGAAAGGCTGCGGGACCTTTTGGCTGGAAAAGGGCTGAAAACCGATCTTCTTGACAGGGTAACAGGCGATATCCTCATGCGTGAAAAAAAGACAATAAAGCAGGAAGATATTGACCGCATTGCAATCGAAGCCTGGTCAGGTGCAGACCTTAAAGGTAGCATGGATGTCATTGAAAGTCTTGAATCCATCATTAATAATTATTCTACTAAGGTGGCTCGTCTCACTAAAATATTTGACGATAAGATAGAGCGATTGAGCATCGGTGATGAATTGGCCCCGGGCGTCATCAAAATGGTGAAAGTTTATGTGGCGGTGAAACGCAAATTGTCTGTGGGAGACAAGATGGCTGGTCGTCACGGAAATAAGGGCGTCTTATCCAGAGTTCTTCCTGTTGAGGACATGCCTTATTTTGCAGATGGGACCCCGGTGGACATTGTCTTGAATCCTTTGGGTGTGCCATCGAGGATGAATGTGGGACAGGTACTGGAAACGCATTTGGGATGGGCCTCCTACGAACTGGGAAAACAGGTTAAAGCGCTGCTGGATAAGATGAAAACCCCTGATGAATTAAGGCGCAAACTGAAAAAAGTGTTTGTAAAACAGGAGTATAATGAATTTATAAGGGACTTATCTGATGAGGAGCTTATAGACAGGGGCCGCTTATTGATGGACGGAGTACCCATGGCGTCGCCGGTTTTTGATGGTGCAGAAGAAGAAGAAATCCAAGATTGCCTGGAGGAGGCGGGATTACCTGTAACCGGTCAGGCGATACTTTATGATGGCAGGACAGGCATTCCATTTGATCAGAGGATCACCGTCGGCATTATGTACGTAATGAAGCTCCATCATTTGGTGGATGACAAACTGCACGCACGTTCTATTGGTCCCTATTCTCTTGTAACACAACAGCCATTGGGCGGAAAGGCCCAGTTTGGCGGTCAGCGATTGGGTGAGATGGAGGTCTGGGCAATGGAGTCCTATGGGGCTGCGTATACTCTTCAAGAGTTTCTGACCGTTAAATCGGATGATGTAGCCGGGAGAACCCGGATGTATGAAAGGATTGTAAAGGGTAACAATGTGCTTGAAGCCGGACTACCGGAGTCTTTCAAGGTACTCATGAAAGAACTGCAGAGCCTTGGACTGGAAATTCAGCTTTTTGAGGATAGCCAGATTTAGGAATTGAATATCGTCTATTGTCGATTGCAGATTGAAAATCGGCAATAATCAATCGCCAATCGAAAATCCAAAGGAGATAGGCATTGGAAGAATTATATAGTTTCTTTACAAAGCCAAAGGATCCATCAAGCTTTAACGCTGTCAGGATTTCTTTGGCCTCGCCGGAAAAGATTAAAGAGTGGTCTTTTGGGGAGGTCAAGAAACCTGAGACCATCAACTACAGGACTTTCAAGCCAGAGAGAGACGGGCTGTTTTGTTCGAAGATATTTGGGCCCATCAAAGATTATGAATGCAATTGCGGCAAGTACAAACGAATGAAACACAGAGGTATCGTGTGTGAAAAATGCGGCGTTGAGGTGATTCAGTCCAAAGTTCGCCGTGAACGGATGGGACATATTGAACTTGCCGCCCCTGTAGCCCACATTTGGTTCCTAAAGTGTCTTCCTTCCAAGATAGGTAACCTTTTGGACTTGACACTAAAAGACCTGGAACGGGTACTTTACTTTGAGGGCTACATTGTAATTGATCCGAAGGATACGCCCCTTGTAAAAGGCAGCCTGTTGACAGATGAACAACTGTACCAGGCAAAGGAGGACTATGGTGATCGATTTGAAGCGGGTATAGGGGCTGAAGCGATCCAGACAATGTTGCGGGACCTGAACCTGGATGAACTCTCGCAAACCCTCAGGGCTGAAATGTTAGCAACAAAGTCTGAAGCAAAACGGAAAAAGCTGGCAAAGCGGTTGAAGATCATTGGTGCGTTCAGAGATTCAAAGAACCGGCCGGAATGGACGATTCTGAATTATATTCCGGTATTACCACCGGATCTTAGGCCGCTTGTACCCCTTGACGGCGGCCGATTTGCCACGTCTGATCTGAATGACCTTTATCGGCGGGTTATTAATCGCAATAACAGGCTGAAAAGACTTCTCGATCTGAGTGCGCCTGATATCATAGTAAGAAACGAAAAGAGAATGCTTCAGGAGGCAGTAGATGTCCTGTTTGATAATGGGAGAAGAGGCAAAGTTGTCACGGGAGCAAACAAACGTCCTTTCAAGTCCCTAAGTGATATGCTCAAGGGCAAGCAAGGAAGGTTTCGACAGAATTTACTCGGAAAGCGGGTGGATTATTCAGGCCGATCGGTTATTGTGGTTGGGCCTGATCTGCGCCTGCATCAGTGTGGACTTCCCAAAAAGATGGCGTTGGAGCTCTTTAAGCCCTTTATTTATAATAAACTGGATGAAAGAGGGCTTGTCACCACGATAAAGAGCGCAAAAAAGATGGTTGATAGAGAAACACCTGAGGTCTGGGATGCCCTCGATGAAGTGGTCAACGAATACTGTATTCTGTTGAATCGGGCTCCCACACTGCACCGTTTAGGAATTCAGGCTTTTGAGCCTATACTTATTGAGGGCAAGGCAATTCAGCTTCATCCCCTGGTGTGTACCGCCTTTAATGCGGACTTTGATGGCGATCAGATGGCAGTCCATGTTCCGTTATCCATTGAGGCCCAGATAGAGGCAAGGGTCCTCATGATGTCTACTAATAATATTCTTTCACCTGCCAGTGGGGATCCCATCATCGTTCCCAGCCAGGATATTGTATTGGGAATGTACTATTTAACGCGAGAAAGGCCATTTTCTAAAGGAGAAGGAAAGGCTTATTCGAACCCACTGGAAGTGAGGATTGCTTATGATGCCGGTGAGTTAGATCTTCATGCCTCCATCAAAGTGAGGATAGAGGGAAAGCTTCAGGAGACCACTACAGGCCGTGTGATTCTATATGAAATCCTGCCAGAAACCCTTCCCTTTGCGCTGATCAATAAGGTCATGTCTAAAAAGGAACTGCGTATTTTGATAAACGAGTCCTATCGCGGGGCAGGGATCAAGTCTACGGTTATCCTGGGAGACCGGTTGAAAGATATGGGCTATAAATACGCCACGATTTCAGGTATGTCTATCTCCATTAATGACATGACGATCCCATCCAGGAAGGTAGAGATCATTGAGCGGGCCGAGAATGAAGTAAAAAATATTGATGATCAATACATAAACGGGCTTATAACGGATGGGGAGAAATACAACAAAGTAGTGGATATCTGGTCCCAGGCCACAGAAGATGTGGCCTCGGAAATGATAAAGGAGATGGCCTTAGATGAAGTAAGGGGGCCTGGGAACAAGAGAAAGAAGACCAACAGTTTTAACCCCATCTATATGATGTCAGATTCAGGCGCAAGGGGAAGTAAAGATCAAATGAGACAGTTGGCCGGCATGAGGGGCTTGATGGCGAAGCCATCAGGAGAGATCATTGAAACCCCCATTACGTCTAACTTTCGTGAAGGGTTGACTGTTTTGCAGTATTTTATATCCACTCATGGAGCCAGAAAAGGCCTGGCCGATACGGCACTCAAGACAGCTAATTCCGGGTACCTGACCCGAAGACTGGTGGACGTAGCACAGGACGCCATCGTTACTGAAGATAATTGCGGTACCATGGATGGCATCTGGGTGGATGCGCTTGTGGAAGGTGGCGAGATACTTCAGCGAGTCGGAGAACGGATCCTGGGTCGAGTTAGCCTTGAGGATATCTATGATCCAGTGACCGGTGATTTGCTTGTGAAGGCTGATGAGGAGATAGACGAAGAAAAAGTGAAGGAAGTCGAAGCTGCGGGATTGGAAAGGGTCAGGATCAGATCCGTTTTGACATGTGAGGCGAAAAGGGGGGTATGCAAGAAATGTTACGGCAGGGACCTTTCGCACGGCCATGAGGTCAATATCGGACAGCCCATTGGTATCGTCGCTGCTCAGTCCATTGGTGAACCTGGGACCCAGCTCACAATGAGGACATTTCATATTGGCGGTACAGCAAGTAAGAGGGTGGAACAATCTACAATTCAGCCCAGAAATCAAGGCAAGATAAAGTTTATTAACCTGAAAACGGTCGAAAATGAAGAGGGGAACCTCGTTGTCATGAACCGTAATGGAGAAATTGCTGTTCTAGGCAAAGGTGAAAGGGAACTTGAGCGATATCCCATAATATACGGTGCCACTTTGAAAGTTAGTGATGGAAGCAAGGTCAAATCAGACCAGATCCTGGCTGAATGGGACCCTTTTACGATACCTATCATGACAGAGGTGAGTGGCGTTATTAAATTCGGTGATATTACGGAAGGCCGGACCATGCGGGAAAAGCGTGACAAGGTCACGGGAAAGATCAGCAGGGTGATTGTTGAATCCCGTGACGTGGATATCAGGCCTCGGATTTCCATTAAAGACAGCAGCGGAAAAACGGCCAGTCTGCCTGGTAGTACAAAGGCCAAGGCCCGGAATTATCTGCCGGTGGGCGCTATAATTATGGTTAACGAGGGAGATGAGGTGGGTCCTGGTTCCGTATTGGCAAAGATCCCGCGAGAAACCACTAAGACGAAGGATATTACAGGTGGTTTGCCGCGTGTTGCAGAGCTGTTTGAAGTGAGAAAACCAAAACAGACAGCCATCATCAGTGAAATAGATGGTGTTATCTCGTTTGGGAAATATACAAAGGGTAAGCGAAAAATGACGATTACCCCGGAGGTGGGTGAGTCTGTAGATTATTTTGTGGGAAGAGGAAAGCATGTCAGCGTCCTGGAAGGGGACTATGTGAGGGCAGGTGAGGCGTTAATGGACGGATCGGTCGACCCTCATGACATATTGAAGATCAGAGGCACCAAGGAACTGGCCAAATACCTGGTCAATGAGGTACAGGAAGTGTACAGGCTGCAAGGGGTGAAAATTAATGATAAGCATATTGAGGTTATTGTCCGTCAGATGTTGCGACAGGTGAATGTGACTGACGTGGGAGATTCCCATTTCCTTTTGGGGGAACATGTGGAAAAGTGGCGCTTTGAAGAAGAGAACAGAAAAATTATCGATAAAGGTGAAAAACCGGCCACCGCAGAACCTCTACTGCTGGGAATTACCAAGGCGTCCCTGAGCACTGAGAGTTTTATATCAGCAGCATCTTTCCAGGAAACAACCAAGGTCTTGTCTGATGCAAGTGTGGCCGGAAAAATAGACTTCCTCAAGGGGTTGAAAGAGAATGTGATTATGGGCCGCCTGATTCCGGCTGGTACCGGGTTGAAGACTTACAGAAATATTGAAATGGGTGTTGGCAGTTAAATTTTTTATTATTTAGTCTTGAAAATACCTTGACAAATAGTAAAAACAAAAATAGAAGAAAGAGTTCTGTATTTTTATGGTTTTTCAGGATCAAATATTGACAATTTATGCCTTTGATTAAGTGAAGCTTTAGGAGATTCTATGCCGACCATTAACCAACTCATTAGAAAGGGCCGACGTAAACCCAAGAAAAAGGCCAAGACCCCTGCTCTTCAGGGCGCGCCTCAGAAGAGAGGCGTGTGTGTAAGGGTATATACATCGACACCCAAAAAACCCAACTCTGCACTGCGAAAGGTTGCCAGGGTGAGGTTGACAAACGGAATCGAAGTGACTTCGTATATCCCGGGTATGGGCCACAACCTTCAAGAACACTCGGTTGTCTTGATTCGAGGAGGCCGGGTTAAGGATTTGCCCGGTGTAAGGTATCATATTATCAGGGGCACGATGGATACAACCGGCGTGGATGATCGCAGGCAGGGTCGATCAAAGTATGGGGCTAAACGACCAAAGAGTCTTTGATATCCCTATTTATTTTTTGGAGAATTTTTGATGCCCAGGAAGAGAGTATTTGCGAAGCGAGAGATAGTGTCTGATCCTAAGTACAAAAGTGTACTTGTGACAAAATTTGTTAATAATCTGATGAAGAAGGGTAAAAAGAGCCTTGCGCAGTCGATCCTTTATGGATCTTTCGACATTATTTCGGAAAAAACTAAGCAAGACCCCGTAACAGTTTTTAAGAAAGCAGTCGAAAACGTTAAGCCTACGGTGGAGGTGAAATCCCGACGAGTTGGTGGTTCCACATACCAGGTCCCCACGGAAGTGAGGCCGTCCAGAAGGCAGGCGCTAAGCATTCGGTGGATCATCAGCTATTCCACCCAGAGGGGCGAAAAGACAATGGCCGCCAAACTTGCGGGCGAGTTAATGGATGCTGCCAATACGAGAGGGGCTGCGATTAAAAAGAAGGATGATACACACAGGATGGCTGAGGCCAACAAGGCTTTTGCCCATTATCGATGGTAAATAGGAGTAATTCAGCAGGGAGTAAGCAGTAAGAAGTAGGCAGTAAGTGTGAAGTGTGTTATGAGGTGTTTACTGCTTACCACACATAGGAGGGCATGAGATGGGCAAGAAGAAATTTGAGAGGACGAAGCCGCATATAAACGTGGGAACGATAGGGCATATAGATCATGGCAAGACGACGTTAACGGCGGCTATTACGAAGCATTTAGAG
>JAUUWD010000055.1 GCA_030589225.1 Desulfobacteraceae bacterium
GTTTATGCCTGCGGAATATTCCAAGGCCCCAAAGATATTCACAGTTCAGTGACCGATGCCAGTTCTGCGGCCTGTGCGGCAGGCATGGATTTAAGCGCAGCCCGAGGGACTCAAACCAAGGCCCTAATCATCCCGGAAGAATTGGATGTAGCTGATGAAGAGCCCAGGATCGGCGTTTTTGTATGTAACTGTGGCATAAATATTGGTGGCGTTGTCGATGTTCCGGCTGTAACCGAGTATGTCTCTGGCCTCCCCCACGTGGTGCTTGCTGATGAGAATCTGTTCAGTTGCTCCCAGGATACTCAGGACAAAATGAAAGAGATGATCGAGGAACATAGGCTTAACCGCGTCGTGGTCGCATCCTGTTCTCCCAGGACCCACGAACCGCTTTTTCAGGAAACCCTTCAGGCATGTGGCCTAAACAAGTACCTGTTTGAGATGGCCAATATCCGGGACCAAAATTCCTGGGTCCATGGCAATGATCCGGAGGCCGCAACAAAAAAGGCAAAAGACCTGGTACGGATGGCTGTGGCCAGAGCAGGTCTTTTAAAACCCCTTACAGAGAAAAAGATCCCCATTAACAGGCGGGCCCTGGTTATCGGTGGCGGCGTGGCAGGAATGAATGCCACTCTAGGTCTTGCAGACCAGGGCTTTAAAGTAGTGATTGTGGAAAAGGAGGCCCAATTAGGTGGTATTGCCAGGGATTTGACGACCACCATAGAGGGTGAGGATATTCAGAGATACCTTCTGGAACTGGTGGATAAGGTCACTAACCACGAAAAAATACAGGTACTCACGGAATCCCTTATAGTGGGATTCAGCGGGTTCAAGGGAAATTTCACCACAGAGATTATGGTGGGGCCGGGAATGTATGAGCGCAAGATCGACCATGGCGTTGTGATCCTGGCTACCGGAGCAAATGAATATAAACCATCCGAATATCTCTATGGACAGGACTACCGCGTGATGACCCAGATCGAACTGGGAAAACAGCTGGAAGTGAAAGGGGCCGATGACCTCAAAAAAGTGGTCATGATCCAGTGCGTGGGATCCAGAAATGAGAAGAACCCCAACTGCTCCCGCATCTGCTGTCAAAGCGCTGTCAAGAATGCCCTTCATATCAAGGAACTGAATCCGGATGCAGATGTGTACATCCTTTATAGAGACATACGTATGTATGGCATGCTGGAGGAGTACTACACCGAGGCCAGGCAGCAGGGCATCATTTTCTCCCGCTACAGTCAGGATAATCCGCCAAAGGCTGAGGCAACTGATGAGGGCATTATGGTCACTTTCAAAGATCATATCCTTCAGCGAGATCTTGTCATCGCTGCTGACCTTCTAACCCTGAGTGCTGGTATGGTGGCAGAGGACACTGAGGAACTGGCATCCATACTAAAGCTGCCCAAAAATGATGATGGGTATTTTATTGAAGCCCATGTCAAGTTGAGGCCGGTGGATCTGGCCAATGAGGGGATTTTTTTGTGCGGAACCGCACACAGCCCGAAGCTAATATCTGAAGCCATCTCCCAGTCCCTTGCAGCAGCCTCTAGGGCCACTATCTTCCTTTCCCAGTCAGAAATTACTCTTTCTGCTGTAACAGCGAGAGTCGATCCGGATCTGTGCGCAGCATGCCTTGTTTGTGTTCGAGCCTGCCCCTATGGAGTACCTCGAATCAACGAGGAAGGCGTCAGTGAAATTGATGAAGCTCTGTGCCATGGTTGCGGCATATGCGCTGCCGAATGCCCTGCCAAGGCCATAGAACTGAACTGGTATGAGGATGACCAGGTCATGAGCAAAGTGGAAGCATTACTGGAAGGGGTGTTGTGAGTTTACTGGGTGCACGGAACATAATGAACAGAACAAAGGTAGGAATATTGTAATGAAAGATTTTGAACCCATAATTATTGCCTTTTGCTGCAATTTCTGAGGATATACGGCCGCGGACCTGGCAGGTTCCATGCGCATCAACTATCCGGGCACCATCAGGATCGTCAGGTTGCCCTGTACCGGAAAGGTGGATATCATTCACATATTACGTGCATTTGAAAAAGGGGCAGACGGCGTTTACGTGGTAGGCTGTCTTGAAGGTGAATGTCGTTTTGAAAACGGCAACCTCCAGGCCCGGAAAAGGGTAGATCAGGCCAAAATGATTCTTGATACCATAGGAATCGGAGGCGAAAGGGTGTGGATGTATAATCTTTCGTCCAGTGACGGCCCGCGATTTGCGGAGTATGCAGTAGAAATGACTGAAAAGATAAAGGAGTTGGGCCCGAACCCGATCAAACTTGCCCATAAGAAAAAGGCGGCGTGATGTTTAGTGGAATAGTTGAGTAGTTAATTTGTTGAGTAGTTGAGTTGTAGAAGGATAAGTTCTCAATCCCAGGAAAGTGAGGTGCACCGCATGATTGTTGCAGAAAAAAAGCCGATTGAGGAAATCATTGACTACGTAAAGGATTTCCAAAAACTCCTGATTGCAGGGTGCAATGAGTGTGTGACCGTCTGTGAAGCCGGGGGGAAAAAGGAGGTCGGCATTTTGGCCTCAGCCCTGCGCATGTATTTCATGAATGAAGGAAAGAAAGTAGATATAGACGAAGTCACACTGGAACGACAGTGCGATCATGAATACCTGGAGGAAATCCGGGACAGGATTGATCAATATGACGCTGTCTTATCCCTGGCCTGTGGGGTCGGGGTCCAGTTTATGGCGGAAAAATACTTCAGCACCCCGGTCTTTCCCGGAGTCAACACCTGTTTTATGGGTGCTGCCGAAGAAAGAGGCGTGTGGAGCGAGCGGTGCCAGGGGTGCGGGCAGTGTATCCTTGGAAAAACCGCGGGAATCTGTCCTATTTCGCGTTGTGCCAAAAGGCTTTTAAACGGTCCCTGCGGCGGGTCCACCAAGGGAAAATGTGAGATAAGCAAGGATCTTGACTGTGCCTGGCAGCTTATTATTGATCGGCTCAAAGAGCTGGACAGGTTTGACGAATACGAACAGATCATGCCCATAAAAGACTGGTCAACAGAACGTGCCGGCGGGCCCAGAAAAGTGGTCAGGGAGGATGTGAGACTATGAGCACGAGGACACCGAGCAAGCTGGAAAAAATTCTCGCGGCAGGACACCTGGCGGTTACATCAGAATGCGGGCCACCAAGGGGGAGCGATCCCGAAGCTATCACCAGGAAAGCGGAAATGATCAAGGATTATGTGGATGCCATCAATATCACGGATAATCAGACGTCAATGACCCGTCTTTGCAGCCTGGCATCCTGTATCCACTTAAAAAAAATGGGGGTTGAGCCAACGCTTCAGATGGTTACACGGGATAGAAACCGGATAGCTCTCCAGAGCGACATCCTGGGAGCCGCCTCTTTTGATATTTACAATATCCTCTGCCTTTCAGGAGACCACCAGAATTTTGGTGACAGTGCCCAGGGCCAGAATGTATTTGATATTGATTCAATGCAACTGATCCAGACCGTAAGGTTAATGAGGGATGAGGGAAAATTTTTGGGAGGAGATGAAATCAAACGGCCTCCACAGATGTTTGTAGGCGCCGCCGCCAACCCCTTTGCCGATCCTTTTGAGATCCGCGTCCCCCGTTTGGCAAAAAAGATAGCGGCCGGGGTGGAATTCATACAGACCCAGTGCATTTACAACCTTGAAAAATTCGAACTCTGGTTGAAACAGGCCCGTGACAGGGGGCTCCACGAGAAAGTCTACATCCTGGCAGGAGTCACTCCTTTTAAATCTGCTGGCATGGCAAAATATATGAAAAACCGGGTGCCTGGTATGGACGTGCCTGATGAAGTTGTCAAACGTATGAGCGGCGTGCCCAAGGAAAAACAGGCCCAAGAAGGAATCGATATCTGCGTGGAAACCATCCAGCGGCTCAAGGAGGTGGAGGGGGTAAAAGGATTTCATATTATGGCAATCGAATGGGAGGAGAAAGTTCCAGAGATTGTAGAACGTGGCGGTCTGTATCCGAGACCGAAGGTGGTTGATGATTGACTATTGACTATTGACAACTGGTGATCATCAAACGAAAATACATAATGGAATAACAATATAGAATAATAATAAGTATTTTGGAGGAGGGTTTGATATGGCTAAAAAATACATTTTGGTAGTCGACGATGATCCGGATCTGGTGGAAACCGTTGCCATGATGCTGGAAAGCAGAGGATTTGAGGTGGGCCGTGCCTATGATGGCATCGAGGGCGAAGAATCCATAAAAGAACGCCGTCCGGATCTGATTATCCTGGATATTATGATGCCGCGTAAGGATGGCTATGTACTCTGCGCTGAGTTAAAGGCAAATGAAGAAACCGCCGATATTCCCGTTGTGTTACTGACAGCCGTAGGGGAAGCCGTTCCTACCACCACCTACAGCCATGCGGACGGCATGTCTACCGAGGCGGATGATTATATCGCCAAACCCATCGATACTGATGGTTTAATGGAAGTAGTTAATGGGTTGCTGTGATTTGCTGCTTACATGCGCCATAAGCAGCATCGCAGAGTTGAGCGCTTGATGAAATGAATACTTCGACAAGACTTGGGGGATTTAAGATCCTGAAAGACGTGGTATGGATTTCCCTGATCCAACCCAAGGAAGACTACAGATTTACAACCGCATTCGCCAGCCTTATGGCCAATGAAAAAATAAACCTCCCATTTCTGACCTGCGGGGATCAGAACCAGGCCTTGGGTCTGAACTTCGTTGTGGACGCCCAGGACGCAAAAAAAACTTCGGGCCTCATTGAAAAAAAATTCGGCAAGACAAACCTGACAACCACCAAGGGCGCTGTCCTGTCTATATTTCCCCACAGGAGTAAACCTGAAATCATAGGGGCCTTGCTTGACGTGCTGGGCAAACTGGGAGATCAGCCAATAGCCTTTGCCAATTCTCCTTCAGCCATTTCAGCAATTTTGAGTGAAGATGTTATTAATGAAGCCACTAATGCCCTGTTTGACCCCTTCGAGTTCGGTCCTTACCGAACCCCTGAAGATTGGAAGCTTGCTCAAAAAGGTAAAGAAAAACTCTATAAAGAGGTGGTTGCCTCTTACCAGGAAAAGAAACCCAAGGTCTATGCTCTTGAGTGGCAGGATGGGCAGGCACTTATCCATGTAAAATTGGACAGCGGCCATATCAGCACCATGGGGACTGCCCTCAAGGATTTCGCCCAATTTGGGCTCGTTCTCACTTTCTTTATATCAAGACCTTCAAAAGAGAAAAACAAAGGAAATCTGTTTTTTTGCCTCCCCGAACCAGACAAATACAATTATATCGGTATGGTTCAGAAATTGCTCCCAGAGGCCTCAACTGTTGAGGATACTTCAGTGGCATCGTTTTCCATGAACGGGCCTCATTTCGGTGATCGTTATGGAATAATCAGCGAACTTCTGAAGTCCCTTGATGAAGCTCAAGTAGAACTTCTCGGTCTGAGCTGTTCCATCCACACCATTAGTGGTGTCCTGTCCGCCGACCAGATTCATCCAGCCATAGATGCCATCCGGAAGTGCTTTGAGGTTCCTTCAGTTATGAAAAAAGAAACACAATGATAAGGTTTCCTGAACAGTCCAATTGACTATTTTCAGGCCATCGATCATTTTGAAATGCACTACACTCTCAAATCCGAGGTTTTACTCAACTGCTTTTCTTCATGCAAAGCTTCCTGAGCCGCGGCTAAGCGCGCAATAGGCACACGATAAGGAGAACAGCTTACATAATTCATCCCAACCCGATGGCAGAAACCAACAGATTTTGGATCGCCTCCATGTTCGCCGCAAATTCCGATCTTTAAATCAGGTTTGGTCTTGCGTCCTCTTTCTATGGCAATTTTAACAAGCTGCCCGACTCCAGTTTGATCGAGTGTCTGGAACGGATCTTCAGTCAGGATGCCTTTTTCATCATATTCTTTTAAAAACTTCCCTGCATCATCGCGGCTGAAACCAAAAGTCATTTGCGTTAAATCATTTGTGCCAAAAGAAAAAAATTCAGCTTCTTCAGCAACTTCGTCAGCCGTTAAAGCAGCTCTCGGAATTTCAATCATAGTTCCCACCATATAGTTTACCTTAATGTTCATTTCTTTCTGGACTTGTTCAGCCACGCGTACAACAACTTCCCTTTGATTGGCTAACTCAGCTTTAGTTCCGATAAGGGGAATCATGATTTCAGGATATACTTTTACTCCTTCTTTAGTCAACCGGCAGGCAGCCTCCATAATAGCGCGCGCCTGCATTTCTGTAATTTCCGGGTATGAAATACCCAGACGGCAGCCGCGGTGTCCTAACATCGGATTAAATTCATGCAGAGAATCTACCTTTACTTTTACTTCCGCTGCCGTTATTCCCATTTCCTTAGCCATTTCTTCCTGATTCTGTTCTTCATGAGGCAGGAATTCATGCAGAGGCGGGTCTAATGTGCGAATCGTAACGGGCAGGTCGTGCATTGCTTTGAAAATACCGTAAAAATCTTCTCTTTGATAAGGCAGTAATTTATCAAGCGCTTTACGCCGTCCGGCTTCATCATCCGCTAAGATCATCTCACGAACAGCTTTAATGCGGTCGCCTTCGAAAAACATGTGCTCTGTACGGCAAAGTCCGATTCCTTCTGCGCCAAAGTTCCGAGCCACATTTGAATCATACGGTGTATCGGCGTTTGTCCGGACATTTAGTTTCCGCACTTCATCGGCCCAGATCATTAGCTCTCCAAAATCGCCGGAAAGTTCGGGATCTATGGTTGGCACCTTACCTTCAATCACCTCGCCTTTTGATCCGTCTAATGAAATCCAGTCGCCTTCTTTGTAAACTTTGCTATTAACTGTCATTGTTCTATCTTTATAGCTGACTTGCAATTCCCCGCATCCCGCCACACAGCAGGTTCCCATTCCACGCGCTACTACGGCGGCGTGGGAGGTCATGCCTCCGAGGGCGGTTAAAATACCCTCCGCAACATTCATGCCGCCGATATCTTCAGGTGAAGTTTCAATGCGTACTAAAATAGTGTTTTCGCCTCTTTCAGCCCATTCTTCCGCATCCTCGGCATGAAAAACTATGCGTCCCGTCGCTGCGCCCGGCGAGGCGGGAAGCCCAGTGGTAATTACATTTTTATCAGCTTTCGGATCAAATGTCGGATGAAGCAGTTGATCTAATTGCTCCGGATCAATGCTCATAATAGCCTCTTCTTTATTGATTAATCCTTCTTTAGCCATTTCAACCGCAATACGGACGGCTGCCGCCGCTGTTCTTTTCCCGCTGCGGGTTTGCAGCATCCACAAACGTCCCTTTTGAATAGTGAATTCAATATCCTGCATGTCGCGGTAGTGTTCTTCAAGCTTTTTATAAATGCCTTCTAATTCTTTGTACGCTTCAGGCATAATTTCTTCTAATGTTTTATGCGAAGGATCGCTCTTGGTAGTTTCATTTACCGGCTGCGGAGTTCGGGCGCCAGAGACAACGTCTTCGCCCTGGGCGTTAACCAAATATTCGCCATAGAATTTGTTTTCTCCTGTAGCAGGATCTCTTGTGAAAGCAACACCGGTAGCACAGTCATCACCCATATTGCCAAAGACCATTGCTTGAACATTTACAGCCGTCCCCCAATCTGGCGGAATTTTACTCATCTTACGATAGGTAAGAGCACGAGGATTATTCCATGAACCAAAGACAGCGCTGATTGATCCCCATAATTGTTCCCATGGATCGGTAGGAAATTCAGAACCTGTTCTTTTCTTTATCTCGGTTTTAAACAAAGCAACTAATTCTTTTAAATCACCGGGGGTTAATTCCGTATCCAGCGTTATGCCCTTTTTTTCTTTAACCTGATCAATAATCACCTCAAAAGGGTCTTCTTCTTTAGATTCAGGTTTCATATTTAAAACAACATCGCCGTACATTTGCACAAACCTGCGGTATGCATCCCAGGCAAAACGTTCATTACCGGATTCTTTAATTATTCCTTTAATAGTGGTTTCATTCAATCCCAGATTCAACACGGTATCCATCATGCCTGGCATAGAAGCCGCAGCACCGGAACGCACGGAAACAAGTAAAGGATTTTCGGAATCACCAAATTTGGCTCCCATTATTTCTTCAACGTATTTAATTCCGTTTTCTACCCGTATTTTTACTTCATCATGATACTGACCTTTATTTTCAAAAAACTCCGTGCAAACATCAGTGGAAATTGTAAAACCCGCCGGAACAGGCATGCCTAAATTTGACATCTCTGCGAGATTAGCTCCTTTACCGCCAAGGAGTAACTTCATAGTTG
>JAUUWD010000048.1 GCA_030589225.1 Desulfobacteraceae bacterium
GCAAAATACAAAATCGGGTGTATGCTGCGCCCGATGTTCCAAAAGCTCGCGTATTGTCCGTCTAAGTCTCATATAGAGAAACTTTCTCTAGTTTAACTAGAGACAAAAATTTCAATTAGGGCGAAGTCCCAGGGTTTGAATCAGCTATACTTAGCCCTTTGCCGCGCGTGCTGCGCGCTCCTTAAGAAAATTTTCCATTATTGCTTGGGGTTCCCCAGATGCATATGATTCGCGATGGTACCTAACAGCAGCGTCTAAAGCTTCTTGGAAACTTTCTTCTGTTACTTCGCGGAAACGTTTTTTATCGAGTCGCATGGCAACCGGAGGTTTTGATGCAAGAAGTTTTGCAGTAGTCAACGCTTCATTCATCAGTTCCTCCTGGGAAACTAGTTTGTGTATCAGCCCGATGTGGTGGCATTCTTCTGCATCCATCATTCGACCTGTCAAAGTAAGCTCAATTGTCCGGGAAAGACCCAGCATTTCTTTCATAATCCAGGGACCAGTTATACTTAAAATACCAGAATTGATTTCGGGCTGACCCATTGTAACTCCTGGATGGCCGATTCGAATATCAGCAAGCAGAGCCACCTGAAATCCCGAACCTGCTGCAACTCCGTTCAGAGCCACAATTAGGGGTTTGGATAAGCTGCGAATTAAATCGTACAAGCTGCGCCATTCTTCGATCCAGAGTTCAGCTTGCTCAAGATTGAAGGTCTTTGCCTCTTTAAAATCTTGGCCAGCGCAAAAGGCCCTGTTACCTTTCCCTGTTAAAATGATGGCGCGAATGCTTTGATTGCTTTCATAATTTTTAAGAGCATTAACCATCTCATCTCTCATCGACTTGTGCCACGCATTTAAGACCTCAGGCCGATTCAAAGTGATTATGCCTATATTTTTCTCTTCTTTAGAATTGATAAACTCATACATGTCTGCCTATACCTCCTGGCCTATCAGACGGTTATGAATTAAGTATATTATCTGAGTTTTAGCCCGATGCCTAAGTCGATTGCTGAAAGCTAAAGGTCTGGCCCAATCTCCTTTTTTGGGCTTCCTTGTAGACATGATGGGCACAACCAATGTCGTGGCTTCCGAGACCAATGAGGCAAGCAATAATAATTTCGTCTTTTGCCTCTCGACCGGATTTCGTTCCTGCAACAATCTCGCCGACTTCTCCATAGATATTCTCTTCACCTATCTTTCCCTCTTGGACCAGACGAGAGAGTTCACCCCGATGCTTACTTTGCTCCCAACTGTCTACAATTATCTTGTTTGAGCTTAAAATGATTTGAGGATCGATCTCAGGATATGAACCTATTGATGCAATGAAGGCACCTTTTGATACCCACCCTTGTTTAATGAGAATCTCATTGGCGGTGGTAGCCGTGACAATAATGTCGGCTTCGAAAACCGTCTGTTGGGGATCCTTTGTTTCTCTGATTGAGATCTCCAGCTCATCTTGCATCTCTTTTGCAAAATCTCGAGATGCCTGCGGGGAAACGTCAGCAACTCTGACTTCTTCAAGGTCAAACAGTTGATACAGCGCCCGCAGTTGCATCCTTCCTTGGGCACCGGCGCCGATGATGGCTGCAGTTTTGGAATTTTTTTTGGCAAGGTATTTTGCGGCAATTCCGGTGGCCGCGCCTGTCCGCAGATCCGTAATATACCCGCCTTCCATTACAGATTTCAGGAAGCCGGTTTCTGCATCGATAAGAATGGTTTCCGCCATAATATAAGGTAGTCCCTTCTCCCTATTTTTTTCCCATCCCCCTACCCATTTCAACCCCGCCGCATTTTGAGGGACCAGGTAGGCCGGCATGGCATTTATCCACCCGTCAACAGGGTCCATTTTAAGGTGAAGTTTGGGCGGCATTACCACGTTGCCCTCTCCATGCGCCCTGAATACCTGCTCAACAACTTCCAGGCAAGCCCGCATGTCTATACATTTTTTTGTGTCTTCTCTGGATAGAAGTAGCGTCGAGTCATTCATGGGGCTCCTTTCCCCCACGTAACTTCATTTGTGGGTGCTTTTAAGTGTTTCTTGTTTACTTCACCGATAGAACAGGGCACGATGCATTTATGATAACATATTGGGCAACAGAGCCAAACAGGAGTTTACCAACTTTTGATCTTCTCCTGGTGCCAATGATGATTTGATCGATTTTATTTTCATCGGCAAATTGAACAAGATCTTCACCTGCACCTATGCCACGGATCAAGAGGTGTGTATCACAGGGGATTTTATCCTCTTCGAAATTTTTTTTCACATTTTCAAGATCCTGTTCAGCCCTTTCGGTCTCTTTTACTTTACTCTCAGAAACGCTTTCATGCGAGGTCACCACACTAACCTGGGCGTTAAAAGCATTAGCGTGCTTTTTGGCAATCTTCAAAGCAGCCTTCGCCACATTGGATCCGTCATAACATACCATAATTTTCATTTTGATATCCTATTTCAATAGTTAATCGAAAATCGTCAATTATTCGGCAGGCTATGAGCTCAGCGCTACAATTTCTTCGGGAGTCTTATCGACTATCCCGAGCTTTTCAAGAGTCATCCCTTTTGTAACATAGTCCACGCCGTGAAGTTCTGAAGCCAACCGGATACACAATTCGGTAACCGGCGTTTCAACCGACACCATTTTGGCCAGTTGTACGGCGGGGACTTCAAGACCCGGAACATCTTCGGTGATATAGCGGCTCCTCACGTTATGTCCAACGATATCCTTATAGGGGCTTTCAGGGCTGTTCACGTATTCATAGTATGTTTTTGTATCATTATGCCCGTAGTACATTTTCAACTGATCCATAGTGGACATGAGATTGAGGGATAAACCTTTTCCGATGGCGAGGCGTTCATTATCCATCTGCATCATTTTTTCCGAGATAAGGGGTGTAACACCATCCATGTAATGCCTGAAGGTTTCCGGATTCTTTTCGATACCACCATAATTTAAGAGTACCGGAAGCGGATGGAGGGTTTGATTAACGTTATCAAGATCCATTTCCAGGAGATTTACACCAGAAACGAATCCGATGTAACCCTCAAAGATGTCATTCATGATATTAACCACCTCCAGGTTTTTGCGACTGGGCGAAGTCGCAATTTTCATCTTGAACTTTTTTTTGTAGATCATTACGGAGTTATATGAACTAATACGGCAGGCATAAGGGAGTGTGGCTGTTTCAGAAATTGTGATGTTTATTTTCACACCCTTATCAAACATCATCTTTTTTAGAAGCAGTCCGCCGTAGTTTCCAGGTATTATGATAACATGCTGGCCATCTTTGAGTTCAGGGATCAACCTTTGAAAAATTGGTTCATGAGCGAATGAGGGGACAACGATTAGAATAACATCAGAGTCTTTTGCGGCCTCTTCCATATCCATGGTTGCCCCGCTCAGTTTACCGCCGGCGGTGATATCTCCTTTTAGAAACATCTCCTTTTGAGCCTTTATTTTCAGATAATCCTCTGTCTCCTCCAAAGGTTCATACATCACAACGGGATATCCCTTTTCAGCGATTTGACCGCAGAAAGCCCGTCCACCGTTTCCACTTCCCAGTACCGCAAATTTCAATTTGCTAACCATGTCAACTACTCTCCTTAAAATGTTAATTTTAGGTTTCAGGTGTTTCGCAAAGATCAATCACTGAACTTTTAAAGTCTACTATTCAGCCATCAATGAAACTTTTATCATTTCACGGATATCTTCTTCAAAATCCTTTTTGGGCCCTTCTTGCTTGACCTGCCCCATGTCAAGCATGTACATGTAGTCAGAAACTTCAAGGGCTTTCATAATGTTCTGGTCAACAATGAGAATGGTGGTCCCCTGTTGTGCGATTCTGATCAGAAGATCATAGATCTCGATTACAATATTGGGCTGCAGGCCAACAGACGGTTCATCGATCATCAACAGTTTGGGTTTTGACATGATTTCCTTTCCGACCGAGAGCGTTCTTAGGAGACCTCCACTCAGGTAAGTGGCTTTTTCCGCTCGCCTTTCTGATAACACAGGAAAAAAATCATAGATTTCATCCAGACGTTGTCTTACTTGTTTTTTGTCTTTCCGAAAAGTCCAGGCCCCTAAAAGAAGATTGTCCTGTATGGAGAGTTCAGGAAACGTACTGTGTTCTTGGAGCATGTAGCTTATCCCCATCTCCTTCATCTGATAGGGCTGATGGTTTTGGATTTCCGCTCCCTGGAATGTGATTTTCCCGTGCCTGGGATGAAGAAAGCCAAAGATAGTCTTTAGTACAGTGGATTTTCCCGCGCCGTTTGCACCGATGATTCCGGTAATTGCACCTTCTTTTACATCAAGGGAGACATCCCTTAGGATATCGATTTCTTCCACGTAGCCGGCTGTGACATTTTCAATAGACAGCATTAGCTTCTTTTTTATCCTCCCAAATAGGCGTCGATAACTTGAGGGTCGTTTGCAACCTCCTCCATCGTGCCCTCAGCGATGCGTTCGCCTTTACAGAGTACGGTGACTTTGTTGCATAGCGCTTTAACCGTCGACATTTCATGACTGACAATCAAAAAGGTTACGTCCTTTCCCTGGTTCATCATTTTGATGGATTCGATGATGATGCCTTTAATTGACTGGTGTACCCCGGCAAAAGGCTCATCCATCACATAGAGTTTGAGGTCTTTGTGCATAAAGCCTCGAACAATTTGAAGCAGCATGTTCTGACCACCCGAAAGGCTCTTGGCCTGTTTGTCTTTTAGCCGGATTAGAAGGGCGAAATCGAGAAGTTCTTCGGCACGAGATTTAGCCTCGCGTCTCGATAGTCCTTGGGTAAATGCCGGTATCAGCATGTTTTCAAGAACGGTCATATCACGCCAAACCCGGGCAACCTGGAATGTTCGCATGATGCCCATTGATGCAATCACATTAGACTGAAGGCCATCGATTCGTCTTCCGTAATAGTGTATGCTTCCCTCGGTTACTTCGTAAATACCGGTAATCAGATTAATGAGGGTTGTCTTTCCGGACCCGTTGGGGCCGATAAGTCCGCGAATCTCTCCTTTCTCAACCTGGAGGGAGATATTGTCGTTGGCCCTTAATCCGCCAAACATTTTAACAACGTTCTTCACTTCCAACAAATTACTGCGATCATCCATATATGTCCTGCCCGTCTTTAGGGTCTGTCACGAAATAAATATTGCATTTAGGCGCTCAGATTTACGCTCCGTGCTCTTCGTGTCCTTCGTGGTTTACATCGTGTTTAATTCCGGCTTGCTGGGTTCGGTTAATTGACGGAAATCTATCTCAGCCCTGCTTCTGTTCCAGTTCCTGATAGGCTGAAACAGGCCCTTCCCTATCCCTTCGAATCCACTTTTTCAATCGCCTGAAAAGTTCCATCAAGCCGCCGTTGAAAAACCGCATAATGAGAATGACAATAGCAGTTAATATCACAATCCGGAACTCAGACTGTGCTCTCAAAAGCTCCATGAGGTAACGGACCGATATTGCGCCAACGATAGGCCCGGCTTGGGTCCTCATTCCGCCGATGACCACAAAAATGATGATCATCGCCATTTCATTGAAATCTCCCATTACGGGGCTGATCAACCCGATGGAATGACCATAGAACACGCCGGCCATTCCGGCAAGACCGCTTGCCACCATAAATACAAAAATCTTATACCGTACGATATCAACGCCCATTGAGCGGGCCGCTATGGGATCATCCCGTATGGATCTTAGGTAGTACCCAATCTTTGAACGCATGATTACAGCTATCAAAACAATTGCTAACACCGCAATGCCCAAAAACAAATAATAATAGGGAGTGGGCTTCATGGTTCCAAAAATCAGCGGTGAATCTATGCCCCTGTCGCCACCGGTAAATGCATAATGTAGTCTGAAATAATTACGCACAACTTCTGCAAACGCCCACGTGATCAATGCAAGGTAAATACCGTGAATACGGAGACACATGACGCCCAGCAAAGAGCTGATGATCATGGTTAGGAGTATCCCCGCCGGAATGCTCACCCAGAAAGGGGCACCGGCCTTTTGCATCAAAAGCGTGGAGGTATATGCCCCAATCATGGCAAAGGTATGATGGCCCAGCGAGAATTGCCCGGTATAACCACCCAATAAATTCCAGCTCGCAGCCATGATTGTATAAAAGAAAGCAATCGTTAACACGAAACGCCAATAATCGGATATGACAACGGGCAGAAAAACGGCAACTATCAGAAGCACCAACAGTCCAATATTTTTCAAATTAAATATTTTCATAGTTAACCTTACGACCTATTTTAATCAGACCTCACGTTCCGGTTTCCCAAACAATCCATATGGCTTTATAGAAAGAATGATTACCAGAAGAATAAACCCATAGATGTCTACGAAAGAGGGACTGATGAATGCTGACCCCAAGCTTTCGGCTATACCCAAGGACAGACCGGCCACAAGGATGCCCGGAATTGAACCCAAGCCGGCAATTACAATAATCTCAAATCCCCTGACGGTAGGAACGAGACCGCACAGTGGATGTACAAGGAAAATAGGTGCCAACAAAGCGCCTCCGGCACCGGCCAGGGCCGTCCCGATACCAAAAGCAAGCATATCATATTTCAGCACGTTGACGCCGGCTGTCTGAACCCCGGATCGATTCTGGGCCACCCCCTGGAATGCCCTTCCAGTCCATGATTTTTTGATAAAGTAGTAAAACAGGCCCAGCAAGATCAGCGCTCCGATGAACGCGACCAATCTGTTTCCGCTTAACGGGAGCGTCAAGATTTGAGTGGGGCCGGCGTAGTCAGGAGGGGTATAAATTTTAGGCCCGCCGATAGCCACTGCGATGTTTCGAAGGAAGATGGCCATAGAGATGGTGACGATGGTTGCATATTCCATCTTCGCCTCAATGATTCCAACAAACATCGGCTTGATTAAAATCCGTTGAACAAGCGCTCCCAGAATAAATACAACCAATGCTGATAGGATGACACCAACATACCAATAATCAGCCCCGAGTAGAAAGGTCAGCAATATATACTGGGTGAATGCCCCTATCATAAAGAATTCGCCCATGGACCAGTTGATCACTTTCATGATGCCGTAAATGAAGTTGATTCCCATAGACATCAAACAATAAAGGACCCCCATTATTATCCCAGTAATTAAAAACTGGCTGAAAAGATGCAGATCGATGGCTTCGTCCTCCTTCTGTTTGCATTTTGAGGTCCCTGAGTTAGCGGGGTAAGAACTCAAGGACCTCATAGGTTAGGGTATATGCTGTTATTCGATTTTCCCATCCCCACCGAACTTGGGTGGCCATACCAGTTTAGAGTCCTTAAACTCTTGCCTCACCTTCGTCTGCTGAAGGACTAGATGCGGTGGAGATACGTTGTGCCATTTCATACCTTGTGGTTCTTTGAAATCTACAACGCCACTCCAATCAAGGTAAGGCCATTTTACCAATGCCTCTGCGATGGCCTTGGGATCGTCAGTCTGTGCCATGTTTATGGCCTGAGCAATGACGATAATCTCCCCGAATACATTCAGCGCATAGAATGTGGGATCTTCATTATGCAATTTTTTGTATCTGGGGGACATCCATTCCCCTAGAAAAGTCGTAAGCATCCCCGGTTTGTAGTATGATGTGTAGAGGATGCCTTTGCCTTTATCGCCTACTGCATCCCAATATTCCGGTCTTATGGGCCATGCGAAAGAAGCCAGCATCGGGACCTTGGGGAAAAGGCCGATGTCATAGGCCTGTTTAACCATTAGATATGCAGAGGCTCCCACACCCAGGTTTATCATGAGCTCAGGCTTCCAAGCCTTTATCTCTAACAGCATAGGGGTCAAGTCGCTTATGGTGCGAGGGAAAATGATGGATTTGACCTCCATACCTGCTTCTTTCCCGTGTTTTTCAACCCACGTCTTAAACCCTGTGCCATAGTCTGTATCTTCTGCCACAACCGCCACACGCTTCCACCCCATTTGTTTTGCAAAATCTACCCAAAATTGGGCTCTGCTCGGCGTAAGCGACATGATACTGAAGATATAAGGGCTTTGAGACTCGGTGATTTTGGGGGATGAAGCGCCTGAAGAAAACAGGGGCACGCCCAAGTCATTTGCCACCTTGGTCACGGCGATACAGACAGAACTGTGATACTGTCCCACAACAGCGACCACCCCGTCTTTCTGTACCAGCTTGCGATACCCTGCAATACCGTCCGCAGGGGTGCCTGAGTCATCCTCCACAATGAGCTCCACGGGTCTTCCACCTAGAACGCCACCCATCTCTTCATTGATGTATTTGATGGCCAGTTCTGCTCCCCATCGCATTCGTTTGCCCGCGGCCGGATCACCAGGGGTTGAAAACGGCGACATTTGCCCTATCTTTACCGGCTTTTTCTCTGCTGCTCCGGCGATTGAAGGGGCTATGCCCCCTATCATAAATATTAGACCAATTAGAATGATAAAGATGAACGATATTTTCTTACAACGAAAAATTTTCATAACTAACCTCCTTTTCTCTTTATTAAAGATAGTAAAAATTACCCCTAACCACTCGTTTTTTCACCTCCTTTCTCTGATTGAAGTCCTCCTAAAAAGCTCTGAACAGCCCAGTTTTCAGCGTGGCATGATTCACTCGTAATTAGATCTCACAACTGCCTCATAGACCATATTGGGAGGGTTACCATATCAAAAACAGGAAAATTGGCCTTCCGTTGGATCAGCCAGGCAAACGGAGGTAAATCAGTGCATTCAATAACAAGGGCGCCCATTTCGGGATTTTCCTTTGCAAGGGTATCAACGACAGAAAGAACCCCTTTTTCGAGTCTATCCATATCCAATTCTTCTCTTTCCCCGTCAATGATGATGTCACAGAATTCTTTTTGCTCATCCATTCCTGCGGCACAGACATAGATTGACTCCGTCCCAACGGCGTGAGGATGTGCTTCTGTGAGCCTATCTTTCTTTGCTGTGAG